>CAZWTM010000002.1:0-97968 GCA_964637385.1 uncultured Peptococcaceae bacterium | reverse complement strand
GGAGGTACTTTTATTTTCAAAGTCTACTTTTTTTCATTACAGGAATGCTCCTATACAAAAAAATATAACCGAGCGAAACTCGGTTATGATGATACATAACTACCATTATTTGTAAACGGGTTGCAAAGATATACTTTAGCCTAAGGTGGCCTAGTATTCACTTGTATATATAATCAAACCCGTATATGGGGATTTAAAGCGAAATATATATGCTAAAATCCATATGGCAGAAATATTCATACCTCGTTTCTCTCGTAATTATTGTAATTGTTATTACAAAACCTGTCAAGTTAGGAACAAAACTAATCAAAAAGCTGGTCTGCAAAGGGATAAAAGTCTTCGATAATCCTCCGGATTATTTTTGCGGAAAAACCTTTTGTTTTAAGATAATGGGCCGTTTTTACAGCCAACTGCTGGCTGGTCAGCCCTTTTTTAGTAGCTGTGTATTTATTGGTCAGCTTTTCTGCCAAAGTAAATTCCGTTTCTTCATCTAAATGATTTAACACTGAGACGGCCACGCCCGTGGGAATCCCTTTTTGAAGCATTTTCCTTAAAAGCAGGCTTCTGCCACAGGGTTTATAGTTCAGATGGTAGGAATACATATTTTCTGCCATTTTTTCATCATCTAAATAACCCCAGCTAACAAGTTTTTGTAAAACATTGGTTATTTTCTCTTGCTCATAGCCATAAGAAGCCAGGATTTGTTGCATTTCCCGAAAACTATGGTCTTTATGGGCAAGTTTTTTTAGCGCAAGAATCAGGGGATCCTTCATCATCTATTCCACCGGGTAGTCCTCGTCATTGCCCGAGGATTTGAGCAAATTTATATTGAAATTAGCCCTGATTTTATTTTCAATTTCCTTAGCGATTTGGGGATTATCTTTTAAATATTGTTTTACGTTTTCTCTGCCCTGGCCTAAACGGTTATCGTTATAAGAATACCAGGCACCGCTTTTATTGATAATGTCAAGCTCGGTGGCTAAATCGATGATGCTGCCTTCCCGGGAAATCCCCTCACCATACATGATGTCAAAATCGGCTTGTTTAAAAGGAGGTGCTACTTTGTTTTTTACCACTTTGACACGGGTACGGCTGCCCACAACCTCTGAACCTTGCTTAAGTGTTTCGATTTTCCTTACTTCCATCCGCACCGAGGCATAAAACTTAAGGGCACGTCCTCCCGGAGTAGTCTCGGGATTACCAAACATTACACCAACTTTTTCGCGGATTTGGTTAATGAAAATGGCCGTGGTCCGGGATTTGCTGATTGCTCCCGTCAATTTGCGCAGGGCCTGTGACATTAAACGGGCCTGTAATCCCACATGGGCATCACCCATTTCCCCTTCGATTTCAGCCCGGGGAACCAGAGCGGCTACCGAGTCTACCACGATGACGTCTATGGCACCGCTTCTTACCAGGGCTTCAGCAATTTCCAGAGCCTGTTCACCCGTATCAGGCTGGGAGATCAGGAGATTGTCTATATCTACGCCGAGATTTTTTGCGTAAATTGGGTCTAGAGCATGTTCAGCGTCGATAAAGGCCGCTGTTCCCCCATTCTTTTGGGCTTCAGCAATAACATGGAGGGCAACGGTGGTTTTACCCGAAGATTCGGGGCCATAGATTTCTACAACCCTTCCTCTTGGCACCCCACCTACACCTAAAGCCATATCCAGGGTAAGAACACCCGTAGAAATCGTCTCAACATGCAGTTTACCTGAGGCTTCACCCAGGCGCATAATAGAACCTTTACCAAATTGTTTTTCTATGGAAGAAAGAGCTATTTCTAAGGCCTTTTTCTTATCTGACATGTAAACCCTCCTTACACAAAACATGTGTTCGATAAGCCAATTATAGAATTTATGGTATCCTTTGTCAATTATGATTATTTTAAATCATAGCTGTAAAGAGATGTATAAATGGGGCCTGCCGGCGTAAGTTTGCTGGCATAAAGGGTAAGTTTGGACAGATAAAAGTTAGGCAGAGGGGGCAGGGGATAGTCTTTTATTTTTTCTAACCCTGGAAGGTTAGCTTTTAGACTGGTTTTAATGCGGGCCAATGTTATATGGGGAGTATAAGGCTTTGTAACAGGAATAGCAAATCCTAAATTCTCCAGGATCATTCTTGTATCAAGGTAGATTTTTTGTAAAGACTTTTGGTTGCCTGTAAGTGATACCCAGACAACCCTGGGTTCAGAAAAACGGGGAAAGGCACCAATTTTCCCCAGTGCAAGGAGGGGAGCCCGGGTTTCTTTTAAAAGGGGAGCGAATTTATGCAGCATATTCTCCACTATATGAGGATGAATATCACCTAAAAAATGTAAAGTAAGGTGAAGATTAGCTGGATGAACCCATTTTAAGTCTGGAAAATGACGGGCTAGTTCAGTCTGTAACCTTGTGATGGCCTCCACTACCGGGCCAGGCAATTCAAAGGCCCAAAATGCCCGTATTGGTTGAACCATTTTCGTAGCTCCCCCTCTCCTATTTGGCACGGGCGGGCTGTACAGAGATTCTTTTCCCATTAATAAATTGCCGGTCCATGATATGAATAACCCTGTAAGCCATATCTTCCGGGACTTCCATAAAAGTAAATTTATCGTAGATGTCAATGTCTCCTATGGTTTTAGGAGATATTCCCGTTTCGTTGGCTACGATGTTAACCAGGTCAGCTGGTTTTATTTTCTGCTGCCGGCCGATGGTGATAAATAGTCTAACCATACCGGGTTTGGCGCCGGTATTGCCAAAATCGGTGGTAAAATCCTCATCACTTAATTCAATTCCCCTGAGGGCAAAGGCATATTTGAGGGCTGCTGCCGTTAAATCAACGGGATCAAAGCGGGACATCATATCCAGGGCAATGGATTGATAGGTACCCAAATTACCCTCCTGTAAAATATTTTGCAGGGATTGAAAGATGATTTCTTTCTGCTGTTCCACCACTTCCTGTAAAGAGGGTAAAGAAGCTCTGGTAATCTTGGCTTTTACTAGTTTTTCAATGAGTCTTAACTGGCGATACTCCGGGGGGGTAATCAGTGTCAGGGCCTTACCTTCTCTTCCCGCTCTCCCAGTTCTGCCGATACGATGTACATAAGATTCGGGGTCCTGGGGTATGTCGAAATTGATGACATGGGTGATTTTGTCTATGTCCAGACCACGAGCGGCCACATCCGTAGCCACTAAAAGATCAACTTCACCCTGGCGAAAACTTTTCATGGTTTTATCCCGCTGGGCTTGTGTCAAGTCACCGTGTAACCCTTCGGCAAAGTAACCTCTGGTCTGCAAACTGGCTACTAATTCGTCCACGCCCCGTTTGGTACGGCAAAAGATCAGGGCTGCTTCATAGTTTTCATAATCAAGGATACGGCACAAGGCATCCACCTTGGAACTCTGGGAAACTTCATAATAGAACTGTTGAATGAGGGGGACGGTTAAATTGTCTTTGTTAATGGTAATCAACCGGGGATTTTTTAAATATTTCTCTGCTAAACGCTGGATGGGTAAGGGCATTGTGGCTGAAAACAACAGGGTTTGTCTCTCCACGGGTGTTTTCTGCAGAATACTTTCAATATCGTCAATAAAGCCCATGTCCAGCATCTCGTCGGCTTCATCAAGGACAAAGATTTTGACATTTTCTAAATTTAAGGTTTTTCGTTCCAGGTGATCCAGTATCCTGCCAGGTGTGCCAATAACCACGTGGACGCCAAACCGTAAAGAACGTATCTGACGCTCTATGGACTGTCCCCCGTAAATAGGCAATACTTTCACCTGTTTATGTTTACCGATACTGGCAATTTCTCCGGCTACTTGAATAGCTAATTCGCGGGTAGGCGTCAAAATTAAAGCCTGCACGGCAAACCATTTAGGATTGATTTTTTCTACAATGGGGATACCAAAGGCCGCAGTTTTACCGGTTCCAGTTTGGGCCTGGCCTATGACATCATGATTATCCATAATCAGGGGAATGGCCTGGGCCTGTATAGGCGTAGGTTCCTCAAAACCCATATCGGAAAGGGCATTTACCACCTTCCTGGATAAAAAAAGCTGTCCGAATTTCTCTTGCATGAAAAGACTCCTTTCAAAACAAAAACAATCAACTGTATTTTTATGAGTATGCTGATAGGATATTATGTTTTTCCCATATTTGTCCCACTTCGCTTAAATATTTTCCTTTCCAGGGTAAAGCCCCTTTCCAGGTTATACACCCGGATTGTATCGGCAGCTACCAGTTCCGGCTCATTTTGGGAGTTTCTTCGAAAATGTAAGAGTACAACGGAATAAGGTATTTCTTTGGTGGCCTGCAGTCCTCTTAAACCGGCTGCCCCTGTGGTTCCTGCATTGATCATAACCGTTCCTTTCTCCTGGCTGATGGCATACTGGTGGGTGTGTCCGAATAAAATCAAAGGAACCTGTCCCACTAAGGGTTCGGCAATATTAAAATTATGCACGGCAATAAGATGGGGTTTTTTCGCCGCTTCATTCCATAACTGCACTAATCTTGCCCTGTATCGCTCTACCACTTCACTGTTAGAGGGTGCGATTTTCCTGGAAGTGGCTGAAGGGTCAGCCAGCGCCAGAACGCGCAAACCCTGTACGTCTACAACACCGCCTGTAAGAACCTGTACCTGAGGATAGCGGGAGAGTTGTTTAATGATATCTGGTGAATCATGGTTACCCGGCACAAATAAATAAGGAATCTTAAAATCCATAAGACCTTTAAGCAAAAGGCCTTCCACTGGAGTACCAAAGTCTGTAATATCACCTGTATCAATGATCAGATCCACAGGAAAACTGGCCGCGATTTGCTGTAAAAATTGATGGGCTACAGGGTTATTATGCATATCACTGACATGAAGAACCAGTAGAGCATCTTCTTTTTCTAAAACAGGACTAACTTCATTAATTCTCTCGTAGAGATTGTTTAAGTTTACAGCCATGATTTTCATTTGTTCCCCTAAAAGGTTAAACTTGTGCAGAGCAGTTTCCACCATGTTTACAGCCCAGGGTGCTGCTTTTAATACTCCCTGAAATTCCGGTGTACGGAACTTCTCTTTATCATAAGTGACATAAGTTAAACCCAGGAGAGCAAAACAAAAAAGCAAACTACATACGGTTCCCAGCAATGCAGGTTTTAGCTGTTTCCCTGTAATGAGGATTGCACCTATGATACCACCTAAGATAGCCAGAGCTGTGAGACGCAGTATATAAACAATACCGATTTTGCGGGCCTCTAACTTTAACTCATTCCAGAACTGCTTTGATTCTGCCTTGGCAGAAATTAGCTGCTGTAAGCCCTCCAGGTCAATATTAAGCAATTCCAGACTAATTTTTAAGGGGCTCAAATGAGTTTTTGCCGAGATGGTGCCCACGGGAGGCAGCCTGATCTCTGTTAAACCATGGTCCAGTACCTGCAAAGAAACACGCCACTCCAAAGCTTTCAGGTGAAAGGACATGGAACCTAAAAAAGAGATAAATAATAAAGTAAGGAATAAAGATAAGAGGACAACCTTAACATAAATCATTGTTTTTGTCATCTTTTCCTGACACCTAAATATTTACGGATGAGATGAAGGGCAGTTTTTGTGGCTCGCTGGCGAACAGTTTCCCTGTCTCCGGCAAAGTGGTAATGGGAACACCACTGCAGTTCCGGGGCGGAAAGGGCGATATATACCAACCCCACGGGTTTTTCGCTACTGCCCCCGCCAGGCCCGGCAATACCGGTGATGCCAATACCGAGCATACTGCCGGTGAGTTCCCTGATTCTTTGAGCCATGGAATTTGCAGTTTCCCGGCTTACTGCACCATGTGTGGCAATGATTTCTTCCGGTACACCTAATATTTTGGTCTTAATTTCATTGCTATAAGCTATGATAGAACCGAGAAAATAGAGGGATGATCCCGGTACCGAGGTTAAAACCTGACTCAGCATGCCGCCGGTACATGATTCGGCGGTACTGACAGTCAAGTTGTGCGCCTTTAGCTCTTCGGCAATGCTGTCCACCAGTGATACCTCATCTGTGGCAAATAAATATTCCCCTACACGTTCTCGAATTTCTTTCACTAACGGGAAGATGATTTGCTCAAACTCCTCCTTATCCCGGGCCCGGGCCGTTAAACGCAGGTGAACTTCACCGCTTTTGGCAAGTAAGGCCAAAGTGGGTTCGGTTTGCCGGACAAAAAGGTCTTTGAGCATCCATTCCAATTTGGATTCCCCAATACCCACAAATTTCAAGACATGAGAAAACAAACCTTTAGTCCCCGGAGGAATCACATTTTCTTGAAGCCAGGGAACAGCGTATTGGGAAAACATATGTTCCATCTCCACCGGGGGACCGGGAAGGATAAGATAAGCACACCCTTCATGCTGCAGGGCCATACCCGGGGCTGTTCCCCTATCATTGACTAAAATGGTTGCACCCGGCACAAACGCCGCCTGTTTGATGTTATTCTCTGTCATTTCACTGTTTCTTTTGGCAAAAAATTCCTTCAGTTTGGCTAATTCCTCCGGATTTATCTCCAGGGATAAATTTAGAAATTCCGCCAAAGTTTCTTTGGTGAGATCGTCATCCGTAGGGCCAAGCCCTCCCGTCAGAATAATCAACTGTGCACGGGAACGGGCTATGGTCAAGGCATCCATGATCCGTTTTTTATTATCGCCAACGGAGGTATGATAATAAACATTAATCCCCAGGCTGGCCAGCTTTTCCGAAAGATATCTGCTATTAGTATTGATAATCTGCCCCAGTAACAATTCGGTTCCTACTGAAATAATTTCCGCATTCATAGTCATTACTCCCCGCCCTATCTTGCTTGCTTCATTGTAACTAAAATTATTTCATAAATCAACGCTCCATTACAGCGGTTTTCATTATTAAAGAAAAAAAGCACCGCTATGCGGACATAGCTGTGCTCTTAGTTCCTTGCTGCATCAGGGAACGCAGTTCAGTTCCTGAGATTTTTTCCTTCTCTTTGAGGTGTTCTACTATGCATAAAATCATCTCTTTATTTTCATTCAGTATTTCTAATACATTATTTTCCTGTTGGCGCAGGATTTCCTGGCAAACTTGATAAAATTCATTTTCCGGCAGATGCTCGGGAGAAACCACACCCAGCCTTGATAATCCACTGGAAACAATTTTTTGTGTTAACTCCAGGGCTCTTTGGAAGTCATTGGTAGCACCTGTGCTTTTTTCACCTAAATGAATCTCTTCACTTAGGGCCCCCGCCAGGAGAATCATGATCTGGTTCTCTAAGGCTGTTTTGGTGTAAAGGGGTTCGTCTTCTTCCTGGGTATGGCGAACATAACCTAGGGCATTCCCCCGTGAGGTTACTGTTACCTGATCTACCGAGCCCGGTTTTAACAATTCACTTATTAAGGCATGGCCTGCCTCATGAATGGCTACTCTGTGCAAGGTAGCGCTACTGGCCCGGTTGCCCAGTTTTTCGCCAAGAATTACTTTGTCTACAGCTTCTCTTAGGTGAATTTGCTTGATAAGAGGACTATTATCCCGCAAGGCCAGGATGGCGGCTTCATTTGTTACATTTTCCAAATGGGCCCCGGAAAAACCAAAGGTCCCGTTGGCAATTTCCTCCATACAGACGTCATCGGCCAGAGGCTTATTACGGCAGTGGAGTTTTAGGATGGCTAAACGCTCCTCTTTATCGGGCAAATCAACTTTAACCTGCCTGTCAAACCGGCCAGGACGTAAAAGGGCCGGGTCTAATAAATCAGGCCTGTTGGTAGCGGCGATCAAAAGAATCTGGACTTCCTGGTCGTTTTCGAGACCATCCATTTCCACCAGGAGCTGGTTTAAGGTCTGGTCATATTCCAGGTGGCTGGTATGACTTCCTCTTTTGCCGCCTAAAACATCAATTTCATCGATGAAAATGATAGCTCTGTTTTTCTTTTGCTTTTTGGCCATCTCCCTGGCTGATTGAAATAATCCCCTAACTCTTTGGGCACCTACACCGGCATACATTTCGATAAACTCACTTCCGGAAGTGGCTAAAAAGACAGCATCAGAATAACCAGCGGCTGCCCGGGCTAAAAGGGTTTTACCGGTACCGGGAGGACCTGTTAAAAGGATGCCTTTCAAAGGCCTGATTCCCATCCGGTTAATTTTGTCGGCTTTAATGAGAAATTCCAGGGCTTCTTTAAGTTCTTGCTTGGCAGTTTCCTGTCCGCCAATATCCTCAAAATGAAAAGTCTTATTTTGGATTACTTTTTGGTACGTATCTAATTTGAGGAGCCCTTTTCTTTGCATGACAATATAAAGCATGAAGCCCAGGGCCCCCAGGATGATGACGGGTGTGATATCATATCCCAGGTATACCAGGAAGGATAGGAAACCTGCAAGTATTCCGAATAATATTTCTTTTTTCATTATAGATAGTTCCCTCCCATGGTATTAATAATCTGAATGGGTGAATTTCCCCTATTAATGATAATATGAGCAGTTTGCTGCCCATCTTTTGCCGTTAAAAAGATAAAGTTGTTATCAAGATCTAACGTATAGGTCACTGAGTTTCTTTCAGCCAAAACAGTTAAATGGTTAGGCAGTTCTGTAAATTTGCCCGTACTTAATGCTTCAAAAATTGGCAAACGGCTTTCCATTAAAAACTTTTCCAGTGCAGCATTGGGCGTATTGGCTATCTCCACCGTCAAGTTAGTCAGGTTTTTGGAAGACTGTTTTGCCATTTGGTCCAGGAGTTGGTAGAAGCTGTCCCGCAATCTCCGGGGGTCTTTAAACTGTACGGTAATTTTGGAGCGGGAGTTGGTCTGCTCAAATTTAAAAGCACCCACCGAAGGTAACTTGGCCACAGCCGCTTCTAAAGGTTCGGTAAAGACTAATTTATTGTAGAAGTAAGTTCCACCGACTAATATACCAAGGGTTAAAAAGCCCACTAATATTGTTGTAACGAAACGCAGCAGTTTTTGTGACATGACTTACCTCCTCTCTTCTAGAGTATTATAGCACAAAAGTACTATTCTGCTCTTTAGAGAAAGGCTGGAAAGAAAACTTAAACCCTGCATAGCAGGGCTCACTTTCTCAAAAAAATATTACATACAACTGAACCAAAAGACGCGCAATGAAACCAGCGGCCAGATCATCAGCCATAATCCCCCACCCGCCAGGGAGTTCTTGCAGCTTAGCAATAGGGTATGGTTTGACCATGTCAAAAAAACGAAAAAATATAAAGGCCATGAGGAAACTGGACAGTGAAGTTAAACCCCAGGTGGCGATAAAAATGCCGCAGAATTCATCAAAAACAATATGGGGACTATCATGTTTCTTCAGGAGAATCTCTGCTTTTTCACAGATAAAAATACCTGCCAGGCATAAAAGAACAATATGCCAGATTTGAAGAGGAACAAACCAGGTAATAACAGCAGCCAGGGCACTGCCGGCAGTCCCTGGAAACCATGGAGAATATCCACTGCCAAAGCCAGTAGCTATCATTTTGATAAGATGTGTCATTCCAACCCCAGCCTCGAACTTTTACGGGCTTTTAAATAATAATCAATGCCTGACCAGGTGGTAAAGAAAACAGCCAAATACATGGCATACTCGCCAAAAGGAATATTTGTAACAAGGCTTAAAGGAAAATTGTTGAGAAGAATTGCCGAAATGGCTATGATTTGGCTAATTGTTTTAATTTTCCCCAGCGGACTGGCCGCAATGACTACACCTTCGGCGGCGGCAACTGCGCGCAATCCTGTAACAAAAAATTCCCGGCCAATAATAACCACAGCAATCCATCCGGAGATTTTTCCTAATTCCACCAAAGAAATAAGAGCTGCTGAAATTAGTAATTTATCGGCCAGAGGATCCATCAATTTACCCAAATTTGTTATTTGTTTGCGTTTACGGGCAATATAACCGTCTAAACCGTCAGTGCTGGCCGCAATAATGAAGATAAGAGCAGCTATATATTCACCAAAGGGAATGCGGATTAACAGGACAAGCATGAAAACGGGGACAAGAAATATCCTGGATAAAGTTAGCTTATTGGCCAGGTTCATCGTTGACCTCTCCCATTAAGGCAAAATCTTGGCTGTGAGTAATCTTGATATTTATTATATCACCTTGTCTAAGGTTTGGTGCAGGTTTAATATAGACGACCCCATCTATTTCAGGCGCATCTCCCTGGGTACGTCCCTCCCATAATCCCTCGTATTCCATACTTGGTCCGTCCATGATTACCGGCATTGTCTTTCCCACCAGTTCGGCTTGTTTTGCGGCAAGTATTTTTTCCTGTACTGCTAAAGCTTGTTGTAAACGCTGTTCCTTGATTTCTTCGGGTATTTGCTGCGGAAAATCGGCAGCTTTTGTACCCGGTTCCGGTGAATAAGTAAAAAAGCCGGCTCTTTCAAACTGCATATCCTCCAGGAAGGCCAATAATTGCGCAAAATCATCCTCCGTCTCTCCAGGGAAACCGATGATAAAGGTGGAACGAAGGGTAACATCGGGTAGGGATTGGCGGATTTTTTTAATTAATGCTATCGTTTCTTGTTTGCCCATGGGCCGTCCCATAGCTTTCAGCACAGAATCCGAAATGTGTTGTAAGGGAATATCAAGGTACTGGCAGATTTTATCCTCTTCTTTAATGGTTAAAAGCAGTTCGTCAGTAATACGATTGGGATAACAGTAGAGAAGCCTGATCCACTGGAGATTTTTTAATTTAACCAATTCCTTTAAAAGCGTAGGCAGCATATATTGACCATAGTTGTCATAGCCATACAAAGTGATATCCTGGGCTACCAGAATCGTCTCTTTAATACCATTTTCAGTAAGTTTTGAAACCTCATGAAGAATGGATTCCAGTGTACGGCTGCGGTATTTTCCACGCATGGACGGAATGACACAGTAAGTACAACAATTGTTACATCCTTCCGCAATTTTAACATAGGCATAGTGTTTGATATGACCGGGAACCAGGGGAACCTGGTCATCAAAAAGATAATTGTTAGGGTCACCTACCTGAGCTACACGGACACCGGGTTTTAAGGAGCTCAGAAGTTGAGGGAGCAAATGAATATCCCCTGTTCCTAAAAATAAATCGACTTCAGGTAGTTCCTCCTTTAGTTCCTCAGCATATTTTTGCACCAGACAACCTGTGACCACGAGGTACCGGCATTTTCCTTCAAACTTTTGCTGGGCCAATTCAAGAATCGTTTCAATAGATTCCCGTTTAGCACTTTCGATAAAACCACAGGTATTAATAACAATAATCTCTGCTGAAGAAAGATCCTCCACCGGTTGATAACCATAGCGTAAAAGTTGTCCCAGTATTTGCTGGCTGTCTACGGTATTTTTAGGACAACCTAAAGTTGCGATTTTTACAAGATAGGACATAAAAAGCCTCCGACTTTAGCATCAACGTTCTTTTATTCTTTCTCAGTATATATTAGGAATCTCCCCCTTGTCAAAGAGTACTAGCGCCACTTTTTGTTCACACCAGTTGGTAGCTTGGTAAAGGAAGCCTTGGGGTGCTTATCTTTCTGTGGCGGGGGAATAAGGCATTCTTTTCTGGTGCCGATTAAATCTTGCCGCCCCGCTTTTTTTAAAGCTGCCAGCACCAGCGGGTAATTTTCCGGTTTTTTATATTGTAAAAGAGCTCTTTGCAGCAATCTTTCCTCTGCATCAGGTACATGAACTTTCTTGTAGGTAAAGGGGTCAATACCGGTGTAATACATACAGGTGGACAGGCTGCCGGGAGTAGGGATAAATTCCTGGACTTGATCGGGTTGAAAGCCAAAATCCCGCAAATATTCGGCTAAGTAAATTGCATCCGGCAATGTTGTCCCGGGATGCCCCGACATAAAGTACGGGATGAGATATTGTTTTTTGTTGAGACGCTTGTTGGCTGCAGAGTAGGCCTGATGAAACTGGTCAAAAACGGTAATGGGAGCTTTCCCCATGAGAGAGGTTACATTAGGAGCGGCATGTTCCGGTGCTACCTTCAACTGACCACTAATATGATGTTCACATAGTTCATATAAAAAAGGAGATTTTTTATCTAACAAAAGGTAATCATAGCGGAGTCCTGACCGGACAAAAACTTTCTTTATCTTAGGTATTTTACGCACGGATCTTAATAACTGCAGATAATCAGAGTGATCCACTTCTAATTGAGGGCAGGGCTTGGGAACTAAACACTGTCTATCGCGGCATGTTCCATACTTTAACTGTTTTTTGCAAGAAGGTTGACGAAAGTTAGCCGTAGGCCCTCCCACATCGTGGATATAACCTTTGAAGTCAGGGTCTAAGGTCATCTCATAAGCTTCCCGCAGGATAGACTGGTGGGACCTGTTTTGAATAATCCGTCCCTGGTGAAAATGAAGAGCACAAAAAGCGCAGGCACCAAAACAACCCCGGTGACTGGTGATACTAAACTTAATTTCTTCTAACGCCGGGATGGGATTGTTTTTATAGCTGGGATGGTAAGTTCTGCTGTAAGGAAGATTATAAATCTGGTCCATTTCCGCCTGTGTTAAGGGTGGCGCAGGGGGATTTTGTATCAAGTACCTGTCCTGGTGTAACTGGACTAAACCTTTGCCACGAATGGGATCTTGCTCCCCATAGGAGATGGCGAAGGCCCGGGCAAAGGCTTCTTTGGAAGCGGTACACTCCTCAAATGATGGAATTTCTAAATAGTCTGCTGGTTTTTCCTCAGAAATATAGCATATTCCAGGTATAGTGGTTAATTCTGACCAAGGCTTTCCTTCCTTTAGACCCCGGGCAATGCGTTCAATCTGGTATTCGGCCATCCCGTAAACCAGAAGGTCAGCCTTGCTGTCAAAAAGAATAGATCGCCTCACTTTATTATCCCAATAATCATAATGGGCAAAACGGCGCAAGGATGCTTCTATGCCGCCGATAATAATGGGTTTATTTCTGAATACCTGTTTGGCTAAGTTGGTATAAACAATTGTAGCCCTGTCAGGGCGCAAGCCCATTTGCCCTCCTGGAGAATAAAGATCCCGGGCCCTTTTTTTCTTTCGGGATGTATAATGGTTTAGCATAGAGTCAAGATTGCCTGCCGTAATTAAAACGCCTAAACCTGGGGTACCCAGCCTAAGCAGGGACTGGGCATCACGCCAGTCAGGCTGAGGGATAATTCCTACTTTAAACCCCAGATATTCTAAATAACGCCCAATAATGGCCGCACCAAAACTGGGGTGATCAACATAAGCATCACCCGTTATAATTAAAAAATCAAGATAACTCCAGTTCAGTTGTTCCATTTCTTCTCTGGAAATGGGTAAAAAAGGAACCGCCACGACTATCACCACACCATCATATCATGGGGGCATTCCTGCCCTTTGCCATTTCGACTTCCGAAACTAGGAACTGGTAACTAGTAACTATTTAACCTCTTTTTATCTTACCACTTTAATAAATAATTTAAATACTGATTTCCGTATAGTTTTGGAGAGGATAGAAAGGCGACAGAACCCTTACTGTAAAGGGTTCTATCGCCAAATTATTCCGCTACACTTTTATTTCCTTGAGTTCGTTGTTTTCCAGAATATATGTTCTGTTGATGACCTGGCCTTTGTTGCCCAGTATTCCCAGTTCTGAACTGTTAATTTTTACATTAACTACTCCTGCGTTGCCCAGAATAAAAGTGATTTTGTTTTGCGCGGTAAATGATTTTTCATCGCCTTTGGTCAGGGTGCCCTGAAAAATCAAGTTATTGCCATCTTTAACTTGTACCCAGCATTTAGCATCAACAATGGTTAGTGTTAAATTAATGTCCTCTTTTATAGGGGGGGGTAATTGTGAATCTCCGCTGGAGGGAGATGGGTTTTCATTGTTGGGAGAGTTATAAGGATTTTTTTCCCCAGGTGTGTTTACTTCAGGTGGTTTTACATTCGGTGTGTTAATAACCGATGGTTTGGGAGCAGTGAAGTAGTGCTCATATAAATATTGTGAACCTAATAATAAGGCTATGGCTAGAAGCCCTAAAAGCAAACCAAGCCTGCGGGGTGGTCGGGTTGGTAAATCTATTTTTTGCAAATGTGGCTGCATTTCAGGCTTTTCCTGGTGAGTTACAGCTTCACTAAGGGCTGCAAGGAGGGAGCCATCATCGAGACCAAGATAACGGCTGTATGTTTTTAAGAATCCCCTTAAATACACTCTGCCAGGTATTACATCCCAGTCCTCATTTTCCAGGGCTTCTAAATAACGACGTCGAATTTTGGTATCTTTTTCAATGACTTCCAGTGATAAACCTTTTTCCAGGCGGGCTCTGCGTAAAGACTCGCCAATTCGACTCATAGGTCACCTCCTTTACTTTTATTTTACTTTATGAGAAATTGTTTAAGTTTTTCTATGACCATTTCGGGATAGGCAGCATTGAGATTTAAGGCATAGTCTGGCGAAGGGTGGTCTGGATATTTGTAGAGGGGATCATAATAATCGCGCAGTAAAATGGCTACCACATCACGATAATGCTTTTCCTTTAAAAGGGTCAATAATTGTTCCACTTTGCTAGAACCCAGTCTTTTTCTTAAATTGGCGATAGCTGCAGCTAACTGTTCTTCATTCAAGGTATTATTCTCGTCAAGATAAGTGTTGATCAAACGGCTTATCCTGTTTTCTAAAGAATCATAAATTAACACTTTGCAGCCTCTTTGCATAGCCTGAAAAAAACTTAGGGGGATAAATACGGAACCAATGCGTCTGCTTTCACACTCTACGGCTATACGTGGAAAATTTTGCAGTTTTCGACAGGCTAAAAACAGCATACCTTCAAATTGCTTCTGACTGGGTGGTTTTTTCATACCGATATGCCCAAAAACAGAACCCCGGTTATTGGCCAAACCTTCCAGGTTAATGGCAGGCAGGCCCGTATTGATAAGATTTTGTAATATCTCCGTCTTCCCTACTCCGGTAAGACCATGCAATACGACTATTTCTTTTTCGAAAGGTTTGGCAAAAAAATCATTGACATAACGCCGAAAAGCTTTATAACCACCGATAAGGCGATAATGCTTGATGCCCAGAATATTTAGTACCTGACAAAGGGATTTGCTGCGCATGCCACCTCGCCAGCAGTACAAAACAAGGGTTTTCTGGTTGGATAACTGTTTTAGCTCCTGGGTTAAGCGAGGCAGCTTAGGGGCGATAATGGCAAAGCCAGTATCTACCGCTTTTTCCGGTGATTCCTGCTTATAAATAGTGCCCACCGTAGTGCGCTCATCATCTTCCAGCAGTGGTAAATTTAAAGCTCCTGGTATATGTGCCTCCTCATATTCACCAGGTGAACGCAGATCTACAAATAGAACATTGTCTAGACCTAAAGCTTCTTCTATGCCTATTAAGTTTTCCATGAAAACCTCGTTCCTTTTTCTCGAGATAACCCTAATCCGGATAATCTCTGAATTTCAGTATAATCATAAAAAGGTTAGATAAGCAAGTTCCTAATGCTGGTCCATGTGGCATTATATGCCAAAGGTTTTTTCGTACTCTTCCCACGTCATGCGGACAGCTCTGGGTTTACTGCCTTCATACCCGCCTACAATGCCTCTCTCTTCCAACTGGTCGATGATGCGGGCCGCTCTGGTATAACCAATTCTCAGGCGGCGCTGCAGCAAGGAAATGGAAGC
Source organism: uncultured Peptococcaceae bacterium (assembly GCA_964637385.1). Lineage (GTDB taxonomy): Bacteria > Bacillota > Peptococcia > DRI-13 > DRI-13 > Thermanaerosceptrum. Next base: position 82,359 of record CAZWTM010000002.1, on the reverse strand, counting down.
CTGGCCGCTCTCTATAAATATCCTGGCTGCTTCGGCAAGTAATTCATCTTCCTCAGCCATTTCCGTTATTTCGTTTTCAGAATTTTGCCATGGCTCATCTAAATACTCTGGGTTCTTCTGAGCTTTTAGGTATTCTACCAGAGATTCAATCTCCTGGTCGGAGACATAGACACCCTGTACGCGAATAGGCTTGGCCATACCGGTAGGATAAAACAGCATATCCCCTCTTCCCAAGAGGCGTTCCGCTCCTCCCATATCCAATATGGTTCGTGAATCTGTCTGGGATGATACGGCAAAAGCGATGCGCGAAGGAATATTAGCTTTAATTACACCGGTAATGACGTCGACAGAAGGTCTTTGCGTAGCTACTACCAGGTGAATGCCGGCAGCCCTGGCCATCTGGGCTAAACGGCAGATGGCATCTTCTACATCGGCAGGGGCTACCATCATTAAGTCAGCCAATTCATCAATAAGAACAACCACATAGGGCAAGGCGGGGGACGCAGAAGTGGAGTCTTCTTCTTTTTTCACCAGATTATACCGGGTAATATCTTTAACGCCCAGGCCGGCGAAAAGTTCGTATCTGTTTTCCATTTCATGAACTGCCCAGCGCAAAGCCGTTGCCGCTTTCTTGGGATCGGTAACTACGGGGGAGATTAAATGAGGTATACCATTAAAGGTAGAAAGCTCTACCACTTTGGGATCAATCATCAACAATTTCACTTCATCGGGCCTTGCTTTAAATAAAATACTGGCAATTAGGGCATTCATACAGACACTTTTTCCTGAACCGGTAGCCCCTGCAATGAGGAGATGGGGCATTTTACCAAGATCGGCCACAATAGGATTACCAGCAATATCTTTTCCCAGGGCCACGGTCAGTTTTGATGGGGATTCCTGAAACAGACCGGTTTCTAATACTTCCCGTAAACCGACGGTGGCGATTTCTTCATTAGGTACTTCAATACCAACAGCTGCCTTCCCAGGTATGGGTGCTTCAATACGGACCTGTGGTGCCGCAAGACTAAGGGCAATATCATCGGCTAAATTGACAATGCGGCTTACTTTAACACCAGGCGGTGGCTGGATTTCGTAACGGGTAATGGCCGGTCCACGGCTGACCTGTGTCACACGGGCTTTTACACCAAAATTTTCGAGGGTTTCTTCCAAAATACGTACGTTGTCTGTAATATCTTTATTTAAACGCTGGCTTTTTATTTTTGTAGGGATTTGCAGTAAATCCAGGGAGGGCAGTTTAAAGTCGTCATTTTCACGATGGGAAGATGTTTTAAGTTCAACGGGTTTGGACAAGGGTTCTTTTCCCTTACCGGATTTAGGTATGACTTTGACCAGGGCCGGTGAGGTTGGGGAACTTCCCTGAAATTCTTGATTATGCTCGTTATGATCGATGATGACCGGATTAGGCAAAGGACTCTCCTGGGGTAAGGAAGGTCGCACTTTAGCCCTTTTTTGCTCCCCTTTTTCCTCCTCCACCTTTTCAAAAATAAAATCAATCAGGGCTTGCCTGGTATTGGTACCGAAATGACTTAAAGAGGTGGAAAGCTGGGTAAACAGTTCTGCCAGGGTTTTCCTGGCAACACCCATAATAGAAATGATGGTACATGCGCCCAGAAAAATATAGGAACCACCTTTGCCAAAAAGGGCCATTGTCACTTTAGCTAAAGCATAACCGGTGATTCCTCCTCCCGCTCCCGCCCAGCTGGCATTAAAAGTCTGTTTCTCCACAGGCAAATTAATATGTAACAAAGTAAGGAAGGTTAGAAGCAATGAAACCCAGGAGATGATAAACAACTTGTCCCAGGCTGTCCTGTGCCAGATCTTAGAGATACCCATGATAAAAAGAATTAAAGGCAGGATATACTTTCCTGAACCAAAAAAAGTTGTAATCACCCGAAAAATAAAATTTCCTATGGCCCCAATTGTCCCGGCTGTATTATTATAAAGCCCCTGCCATAAGCAGAAAGCAATAAAAAAACTAAAAGTTAGAAGTGTTATTCCCCATAATTCCTGTTTGATTTCTTCTTTGAGTGTCCTGGATTTTGGCATATTTTCACCTCTATATATAAGTGTACTATTCCCCATGTCCCTGAGCAATGGATTTTCCTGAATTTACCCGGAAAATTCATATTAATACTCGAAAAAATAGCCCATAGCTAAACTTAACAAATAGAACAAAAGCACGTACGTGCACTAAATTAATTGTTGTGCTTTTGTTCTTTCAAAGGGAATCCATGTGTTCCATATGACGCTCCGCTGTTAACCTCCTTATCTAAGCTTAAGGGACTTCGTCGCCTAACACCACTGTCCAGGAAAGAAATACTTTCCTAGATACTAAAAAACCTCGAAATAAATCGAGGTTTTTAAATGCCTTTTTTTAGCACTGGTTCAAGGAGCACTGACATGCCGGGCTGAAAGCGTTTATCCAGATATATTTGAGGATTGGTGCTTAGGATTCTTTCAATCCTGATCTGATTATGCTCAGTCCTTGATACTTGTATCTGGATATTATCAATTACCACTTCTTCTAATCCCTGTTGTGTTTTTTCATTTACGGTTTGCCAGATAACCTCAGGGGGAATAGGCGTATAAAGAATCATTGTAATTGTCTCCTTTGATTTTTTTCCTTAATTAATTCGTTTAACTTTTTGACAGCCTGAGATAAACTGCCTATTTCATCAATTAATCCTACTTCAACAGCGTCCTTCCCCACCAGCACAGTACCTATATCCCTGGCCAGTTCGCCGGTACGAAACATCAGTTCACGTATTTTGCTGTCACTTATCTTGGAATGTTTTTCAATAAACTTGATGACACGGTCCTGCATTTTATCTAAATATTCATAGGTCTGGGGTACACCAATGACTAAACCGTTAAGACGGATAGGGTGAATCGTCATGGTGGCGGTTTCGGCAATGAAAGAATAATCAGCAGAGACTGCAATGGGCACACCTATACTGTGCCCGCCTCCCAGGACAATGGAAACAGTGGGTTTCGATAAACCGTCAATCATTTCAGCTATGGCCAACCCCGCTTCTACATCTCCGCCCACCGTATTGAGGATAACTAACATACCGTCGATTTGCGGGTTTTGTTCAACAGCCACTAACTGCGGGATTACATGCTCATACTTGGTAGTTTTGTTTTGCGGTGGGAGAATCATGTGCCCTTCTACCTGGCCCACAATGGTAAGACAATGGATATTGGTCGGGGCAGCTTCTGGTACCTGAGTAACCCCCAGTTCTTTGATGTTTTCAATTTCTTTGTTTTCCACTTTATCTTCCGGTCTCGTGATGAAGGCAGTATTTTCATAAAACTGACTGGCAGGGGCATCATCGCCAATTTTTTTTGGTTTTAACGGGTGATATTTGACCAAAAGGATGATCACACTCCTTACTTAGGCTAAAAATATCATTTGTATAAATAAAAGAAAAAATGCGTCCCGGAGGACGCATTTGATAGTGTTTAAATTTCCATAATGATAGGGATAATCATGGGACGACGTCTCATTTTTTCATATAGGAATTTGCCTAAAGTATCTCTAATTTGTGATTTAATGGTGGACCAGTCTGTAATACGTTTTTCGAAACATTTGTCCAGTACACCTTTCACTTTCTCTTTTGCTTCTTCCATCAATTCTTCCGATTCTCTCACATAGACGAAACCGCGGGAAACAATATCAGGACCGGCCACAACTAAATTTTCTTCCTTGTTGATGGTCACAACGATAATCAAGATTCCATCCTGGGAGAGTTGTTTTCTGTCACGTAAAACGATATTGCCTACGTCACCCACTCCCAGTCCGTCAATTAAAACCCTTCCCGCAGTAACTCTACCGGAAATAGCCCCTTTTTGCTTTGTAAATTCTAAAACCTGACCATTTTCCACCACAAAGATGTTTTCTTTAGGAATACCGACAGCTTGGGCCAAATGGGAGTGTTTGACCAGGTGGCGGTACTCACCGTGGACAGGAACAAAAAATTTAGGTTTAACCAGGTTTAACATTAGTTTTAATTCTTCCTGGCTAGCATGACCTGAAACATGGATGCCGCTGACCGCTTCATAAATAACCTCTGCACCCTGGCGGAAAAGCTGGTTTATAGTTCTTGCGACCAGTTTTTCATTGCCCGGTATGGGCGTTGCCGAGATAATAACGGTGTCGCCTGGTACTATTTCCACTCTACGGTGATCAGACATAGCCATACGTGTAAGGGCCGACATAGGTTCCCCCTGGCTTCCCGTAGTTAAGATCACAACTCTATTGCGCGGATAGGAAGAGATATCATCCAGTTCGATTAACGTATCCTCCGGGATATCCAGATAACCTGTTTCCTGGGCAATGGTTACAACGTTGACCATGCTCCGTCCGGCGATGGCAATCTTTCTGTTATACTTATAGGCTGCATTGATGGCTTGCTGGATACGGTGGACATTTGAGGCGAAAGTGGCGATAATAATTCGCTCCCTGGCCTGGCGAAAAGTCTCTTCGAAAGTTTGCCCCACTACACGTTCAGACATGGTAAACCCTGGTCTTTCCACGTTGGTACTATCGGAAAGCATTACTAGTATGCCTTTTTGGCTCAGTTCGGCAATACGTGCGAAGTCAGTGACGGCACCGTCGACGGGAGTTTGGTCCAATTTAAAATCACCGGTGTGTAGCACTATACCTTCTGGTGTGTGAAAAGCAGCGCCGATGGCGTCAGGTATACTGTGACTTACCTTAAAAAATTCGGCTGTAAAGTATTCACCAAGTTTCACAGATTCTCTGGGACGAATAGGAAGGAGTTTGGCATTGGCTACATTGTTCTCTTTTAATTTGGCCTGTAACAGGCCTAAGGTTAATTTGGTACCGTACACAGGAACATTGATCTCTTTTAAGACATAGGGCATGGCCCCAATATGGTCTTCATGTCCATGTGTCAAAATAATTCCTTTTATCATTTCTTTGTTTTCCACAAGATACGTGGTATCAGGAATGACAATATCAATTCCCAACATTTCATCTTCCGGAAACATGAGACCTGCATCGACAACAATAATTTCGTTGTTGTAGCGCAAAACCATCATGTTATTACCGATTTCCCCTAAACCACCCAATGGTATCAAGATAAGTTTATTTTCGTTTTCTGGCATTGCAGACCTCCTTTTTGTTATTGCATAAAAAAAAACCTTCTCCCACCCGTCCCGTACAGAAGGTTTTATCATTCAAATGAGATAAAACAAACCGTCCCCTATCTTACATGTGTATTATAAGATATTTTAAACCTGGGTACAAGAGATATCCTGATAGGGAATGAGGAAACCTGAAATGCTTTTTTACTATTATTTCCTGAATAGCAGTCTTCCATACAGAGAAAAGAAGCACGTTCATATTAACGAATAACAAAAAGAGAGGCTGATAGCGAATGCTCATGGCCTCTCTTGATATTTAACTATTTATCCGCAGAGGTAATGGCTGCTGTAAAGAAGATTTCTTTTTAGTAATTCATCAAGAATTTGCACTGCATTGGTAGCCGCACCCTTGCGCAGCTGATCACCTACAACCCACATGTTTAAGCCCCGGGGATGATAGATATCCTCTCTCAGGCGGCCAACAAATACTTCATCATGACCTGAAGTCTGAAGGGGCATAGGATAGATATTCTTATGGGGTTCATCCATTAAAATAACGCCGGGACTTTCGGCCAGAGCTTTTCTGGCAACGGGTAGCGGTATTTTTTCCTCTGTTTCAATATAAATGGATTCGGAGTGGCTTCTAATTACCGGAACCCGGACCGTGGTGGCTGTGATGGCAATATTTTTATCCTCCATAATTTTATGGGTTTCTTTTACCATTTTCATTTCTTCTTTGGTAAATCCATTATCCTGAAACACATCTATATGAGGTATCAGGTTATAAGCGATTTGATGAGGGAATACTTTGGGCCGGATGGAGGAAGAATCATTTATCTGTTCATATAACTCCTCAATGCCCTCTTTTCCCGCTCCCGAAACAGCTTGATAAGTAGACACAACGATACGTCTGATTGGAGAGATGTTATGGAGGGGTTTTAAGGCCATACACATGATAATCGTTGAACAATTGGGATTAGCGATAAGCCCTTTATGATTGTGTAAAGCATGGGGGTTTATTTCGGGTATTACCAGCGGAACATCCTCATGTAACCGGTAGGTGCTGCTGTTGTCGATGACTACCGCGCCTTGCCGGAGGGCTTCATAGGCATACTCCTGACTTGCTTTTCCGCCAGCAAATAGTGCCACGTCCACGCCCTTAAAAGCCTGAGCCGTGATAGTCTCAACCTGATGTTCTTGCCCCTGAAAAAGAATTTTTGTCCCTTTAGAACGTTCCGTCGCAAACAATTTTATATTTTGTATATAAGGCCTGTTTTCTAAGATTCTCAATATTTCAGTACCAACAGCACCGGTGGCGCCTACAAGTGCTATATTTAATTTCTTCATATGCATACCTCCATTATTAAGTATTTTTCAAATATTTCCTGAAAGATTGACATATGCAGAAGGCCGACTGCTTACAATCTTATGTAGGTTTTGATAATTAACTACTATTTTATCACCCTTCGTGCATATGTCAAGGACAAATGTCTATTATGGGAGGACAGATGTAAATATTATGGTTATAAAAAACAGTATGAATTATTCGATATAGTTAAACTACTCATCGATGAGTAGCGATTGCAGTAAAGCTACTTAATCCAGGATATTCTCCAGCCCCACTTTAAGTCCCTTAAAATCTCTTACTTTTCTAACTGCCAAAAGAATACCGGGTATAAATGATTCCCTGGAAAATGAATCGTGCCGTATCGTTAGAAGTTCACCATTCCCCGCAAATAATACTTCCTGATGGGCTACCAGGCTTTTTAAGCGAACACTATGAATGTTGACACCATAAAATTGCTCACCGCGGCTAGAATTGCCTGTTCCACTGCTTTCACCTGTGCGGGAATTGCTGTATTGCATGGCACAAGCTGTAGCAATGGCTGTACCCGAAGGACTGTCAATTTTTGTATTGTTGTGATACTCAATAATTTCCGCCTGAGAAAAATACCTGGCGGCTTCTTTAGCCCATTTTATCATAATCACAGCCCCTAACGAGAAATTAGGCGCTAAAAAGACCCCCGTGTTTTTGGCCTTAGCCAAGACCTCAATCTCATGTATTTCTTCTTTAGAAAACCCTGTGGTTCCTACCACAACAGCAATACCCTGATTTAAGGCGAGTGCAATATTTTTTTTTGCCGCCTCTTTATGAGTAAAGTCGATCATAACATCAGGCTTTGTATTTTCAATAATGGACAGAAGATCATCATTTACCTGAATTCCCAGGGGTTTTAAACCGATTAACTCTCCCAGTTCTTTCCCTACATTTTGTACATCACAAGCACCAACAATTTGTATATCGCCAGTTTTATGGATACCCCTGATGACCTCCTGCCCCATCTTGCCACAGGCCCCAACTACCACTGTTTTAATCATGCTCATTAAAGCCACCTCACCTTTTCTCTAAATATGGATTGAGCAAACAGTTAGGTACTCATCGATGAGGACCTTCCTGTCAAAGAGACGTTCGACTAAGAGCAGTATATGCGGCAGCAGTAATGTGTGCTACCAAAAAATAAACAGCTAAAGGGTCTACCTCTAGCTGTAAAAAGCTACAGTACCTCCTTCCTCTGCCCATAGTGAGATAGTGCTCCACCTGATAACGGGCCCTTATCAGATGACAGTCCTGCATTTCTTCAATGCAGGCCCAGCATAGAGACCTGGATTAGTCGTCTACACTTCGGCGGATGTCCCTTTCAGCCCGTTCATCATGTCCCCACTCCCTGGCCTACTCTTAACAATCCGCGCCCCTACCCCACTCTTTTGAGTGAGGTATAATATTTAGTTTTATTGTGTATTTTATAATAGTATGTCAAATGTGTCAATAAAATTAATAAGTGCTAATAAGGATATTTTTTATAGCGCATATGAGATTCATCCAGTTCCACGATAATGACCTCAGAACCTATTTTGCGAACAGCTTCCCAGGGTATGGTCAGGTTGTTTTTATCCCAGAGATTTAAAAGGCCGCCTTTACTGGGCAAAATAATGGATTCAATATTGCCGGTTTCAGCATGGATGACTAAGTCAGAATCGGCTACCGTCCCCAGCCTGGCTCCGTTTTGGATATTTACAATATCTTTACCGATCAGTTCAGTTAGTCTGACATAGTTCACGACACTCACTCCATTCAGTTTCAGCACTCTAGTTAAATCTACGCAGCAGACTCAAAAAAAGTGGTTGTAAAATAGCGATGATAATAGCCACCAGGGCAAGGGGGTCAATCAGGAGGTTATCATAAAAGCAAACTTTTTCCGGTAGCGACAGTTTTAAAAAAGAAGTAAGAAGCACCAAAGACAGGTAAATTCCCCCAGCTATGGCCACCAGTTCCCCTAGGGCTATAGAAGCCGGTGAGGCTACTGTGCTTTCCATATTTTCCGCACCGCGGGTCTTTTTCAGCTTAACTCTTGTGCGTACAGCCCAGGCAATAAGACCAATAAAAACCAGAATGAGTATCCCTTTCACCAACATAAATATCCCCTCCTCTATTTAGAATAATATGCAGACTAGTCTCTCATCATGATAGAAATAAAAAAAGCATTTAACAATGCACCAAGGATGCTTTTTTGTTACTCGTAACGAAAAGTAATACATTAAGGAGGAATATACTTTCCTACTCGTAATAAAAAAGTAAGGATAAACTCCTTACTTCTTCATTTCATATCCTGTTTTGCTGGAGGTTCCATCCTGTCTGCGGTGATTTTCTTTGTTCTTGGCCATATACCTGGCATAGAGCTCATCGGCAGTCATGCCCGTTTTAATACACATGCTGATAAGGAAATGTAAAATGTCCACCAGTTCCTCTTTCACTGCGTCTAAGTCAATCTCTTTACGATTTTTCCACCACTTATAATTGATTTCATTGAGCAATTCTGCCACTTCTACATTAATGGCCATACATTCTTTTTGTAACCATGTTTCCAGGTCAAAATTAAGCTTCCGTCCTTCTATTACTTTTTGGTCAAAGTTTGCCTGTTCTGCAAAAATGGCATTCAGTTTATCCTTCTCCAACTTCTCTTCTTCTCCCCTTTTACCTGAGAAAATTATGCAGGTTCACAGGTTTTTCCAAAGGCCCTATGGTACTCAGGGTAAAGCGATAATCTTTAAACAAAGTGTTGGCAATGGCTTTCACGTCATCTAAAGTCACAGCAGATATTTTTTTGACTACCTCTTCAGGCGTAATAATTCTATTCAGGCATAGTTCAGTACGGCCGATTCTGGTCATGCGACTGCTGACACTCTCTAATCCTAAGTATAAATTACCCTTGATTTGTTCTTTGGTGCGATTTAGTTCTCTTTCTGTTATACCGTTTTGCATGATATCCTTAACTTCTTTAATTAAGAGCCCGATAACTTCATCATATTTTGTCGGGCTTGTACCGGCATAAAAAGTGAATAAACCTGTATCACAGAAGGCTGAATGATAACTATAAACGGAATAAGCTAAACCTCTTTCTTCACGAATGGACTGTACCAGGCGCGACGATAAACCGCCACCCAATACATTATTCAGGATATACACGCTGTATATTCTTTCATCACCCTGGGGCAGTCCGCCCGTTCCCAGACAGATCTGGACCTGTCCCGTATCTCTGGAAATGTTGGAAGTATCAGCATTGGTAGTACTGGGGGGAAGTATGCCCTCCGGTTTTGGGGCCGGTTTCATTTTCTCAAAAATCCTGGCAATCTTGTTTTGGACAATTTGATGGTCTATATTCCCAGCTACGGCCACTACAATGTTGTTTGCGGTATAATGCCTGTCAATATAGTTGATAATATCATTTCGGGTAATGGCTTCCAGTGAACGCACGGTACCCAGTATAGGTTTTCCCAGGGGATGATCGGGCCAGGCCGTTTGTACAAATAAATCGTGAATAAGTTCATCAGGAGTGTCTTCATACATCTTTATTTCTTCTTCGATAACTCCCCGCTCTTTTTCAATGGCCTTTTCCGTAAAAGTAGAGTTAAAAAACATATCACTCAACACATCAAGGGCTAAATCAAAATGTTCGTCTAATATTTTAGCATAATAGCACGTGAATTCTTTGGTGGTAAAGGCGTTAAGTTGTCCACCTACTGCATCCAGCGCTTCCGCAATATCAGTTGCCGAACGGTTCTCTGTTCCTTTAAACATCAGGTGTTCGATAAAATGGGAAATACCAGCTATTTTTTCATTTTCATGACGGGAACCAGCCCCTACCCAAATGCCAAGGGCTACAGACCTTACAGACGGCACTTTTTCCGTAACAATGCGAACGCCATTATCCAGTTGTATTTTGACAAAATCGTTGGTATGCATAGAGAATCCCCTTTACTTTGCAAGATTTAATAACTATTTAGTTGGCGTAAGCCATACTCCAATAATCTTTTAGCATCTCCGAAGCGGTCTTTTGTATTCAAGACTACCGCAATTACAGCACGACCCTTGTATTCAGCTGAGGCCACCAGGCACTTCCCTGCTTTTAACGTCGTACCAGTTTTAATCCCCGTAGCTAAGGGATAAGTCCATAACAAACGATTGGTGTTCTTAATCAATTTGCTTTGCACAGGACTTTCCCAGCGTACCTCGTAATATTTTTTTTTGACGATTTCGGAAAACGTCGAATTTTTCAGGGCATAACGACCAATAAGCGCTAAATCATAAGCTGAGGAAAGATGCTGGGGGTGTGGTAAACCATGGGGATTATAAAAGTCTGTTTGCCAGGCCCCTATGGCTTTTGCTTTTAAGTTCATCAAACCCACAAATTCTTCAACACTGGGGGCCAATCCTTCGGCAATAGCTACACAACTGTCATTGCCAGACCTTATGAGAGCAGCATGGATGAGATTGGAGAGGGTAATCTTGTCGCCTGCAGTAAGCCCCAGAGCTGCTTCACCTGTAGCTGCAGCTCTTGGGCTTACTTCGACAATTTCCTGAGTTTTTCCTGTCTCCAGGGCCAGAATGGCCGTTAAAATTTTCGTAGTGCTTGCCGGCGGCATAGGTTTAAAACAATCTTTTTGAAAAATAATGTCCCCTGTTTCCACATCCAGCAATACGGCAGATTTGGCGTAGACAACAGGTCCTTCCCCTCTTGCCTGTAAAGGGAAGAATAAGCAAAAACTAATACTGAAAATATAGATGAACTTTTTTAGCATTATATCACCTTGTGTCTGTCTTTGCCTTTAGTATGACCTATATTAGCCTGGAAAATAAATATGGTGTTATGGTAAGATTTCAGTAACTTTTTTCAGAGCAAAACCTTTACTTTGTAAGGCATCGATTAAGGATGGTAAAGCATTAAGGGTGCATTTTTTGGGATGCATTAGCACAATGACGCCATTATCAGCTTTAGAGAGAATCCTTTGTTTTAGTAATTCAGGAGAAGGATTTTGCCAATCTACAGTATCAGCCGTCCACATGATGGTTTTATAACCCAAAGCTTCTGCTGCAGAGACCACATGGGGTTTATGTTCACCGTACGGTGGAGCAAAAATTTTGCTGACGGTAATTCCTAACTCCTGTAAAACTTTTTCTGTATCCGCTATTTCTTTTTTGTTTTGTTCCAGGCTAAGGTTATCGGCGTGGGGATGGGAGTAGCCATGATTACCTATTTCATGGTCTTCTTTCGCTATTTGCTGCACTATGCCGGGAAACTTTTTGGCAAATCTTCCCGTGATAAAAAATGTCCCTTTAACATTTTTACTGCGAAAAACTTCCAGCATCCCCGGCAGGATATCTTCTCCCCAATCCACATTGATGGTAAAAGCCATAGCCTTGTTTTGCGTGTTACCCAGGTAAATAGGATTGACAGCAGGAACAGATTTTTCTCTAAAATAAAAATACAGAAAGCAGCCCAGCACTAATACCAGGATAAACCCTATGAATAATAAAAGATGCTTTTTCCTAAAAAAAATGATATACATGGAAAATTCACCCCCATGATATAGTGTCAAGTAATCTATATGCAGGAAATGGGGTGAATAATCAAAGAGTTATACTTCCACATAAAAATAAAGCGATTTTGCCAATCGCTTATATTTTTTCCAATACGATTATTGTGACATAGTCCTTTGCTTCCGTAATGCTTCCTTCCGTGATAAGTTTATCCTGCCTTGTCTGTCTATTTCCGTAACCCTTACCAGAATCTCATCACCGATGGAGACAACATCCTCAACTTTGCCTACTCTTTCCTCGGCCAGGTGGGAAATGTGCACCAGTCCTTCTTTGCCCGGCATAATTTCCACAAAGGCACCGAAATTGGTGATTCGCGTTACTTTGCCTATGTAAATTTTCCCTACTTCCACATCCCGCGTTAAATCCTCAATAATCCGCAAGGCCTTTTTCCCCGCTTCAACATCAACTGCAGCAATAAAGACCCGACCATCATCTTCAATATCGATTTTTACGCCGGTATCCTCAATAATTTTCTTGATGGTCTTTCCCCCAGGACCAATAACATCCCTAATTTTATCGGGATCGATGACAGTGGTTAGGATACGGGGGGCATAGGGAGACAAATCGGGACGAGGCTCTTTGATGGTTACCAGCATTTTTTCCAAAATAAAGAGACGACCTTTACGGGCTTGTTCCAGAGCGTCCTTCAGGATATTTCTATCAATGCCGGGGATTTTGATGTCCATTTGAATAGCCGTAACCCCTTTAGCCGTGCCTGCTACTTTAAAATCCATGTCTCCTAAAGCGTCTTCCATACCCTGTATGTCTGTAAGTATGGTATAGTGGTCGCCTTCTTTGATCAAGCCCATAGCTACACCGGATACAGGGGCTTTAATAGGTACTCCGGCATCCATTAAAGAAAGGGTGCTCCCACAGACACTGCCCATGGAAGTGGACCCGTTGGATTCCAGTACTTCTGACACTAACCTGATGGTGTAAGGGAACTCCTCTTCCGAGGGAATCATTGGTTCTAAGGCTCTTTCGGCTAAGGCACCATGTCCGATTTCTCTTCTTCCGGGGCCACGCATGGGTCTGGCCTCACCTACGCTGTAAGGCGGGAAATTGTAGTGGTGCATATAACGTTTTGATTCCTCTACACCCAGCCCGTCAAGAATTTGCTCTTCACCGATGGCGCCCAGTGTCGTAATGGTCAGCACTTGGGTCTGTCCACGGGTAAAAAGACCGCTCCCATGAGTGCGTGGTAATACACCTACTTCGCAGGTAATAGGACGGATCTCATCGGTAGCCCGGCCATCAGGTCTAATTTTATCAACAGTAATGAGCTTACGGACATATTCCTTAACAATGCTATCAAGAACAGTTTTAATGTCTTTAATCTGCTCAGGGTAAATTTCCATAAATTTAGTTAGTGCTTCATCCTTGACTTTAGCAATAGCTTCCTCACGTTCCAGCTTGTCCTTAATGATGATAGCCTCCTGCAGGGGTTGGGTGGCATATTCTCTTACAGCCTGTTCCAGTTCCGCATCGATCACATAGATATTGGGCTCTTTCTTTTCTTTGGCAATTCCAAGGGCCAATGCTTCCTGTCTAAATTCTTCTATAAAAACTACAATTTCTTTAATCTTCTCATGGCCGAACATAATGGCTTCTAAACAGATTTCTTCCGGGACTTCATTGGCTCCTGCTTCCACCATCATGACAGCATCTTTGGTTCCAGCCACCACAAGATGAAGGCTGCTGGCCTCGTTTTGCACAATCGTAGGATTAATAATGAATTCCCCGTCTACGTAACCTACCGCCACTGCCCCAATAGGCCCTTGAAAAGGAATTTCGGAAATATGTAGTGCTGCCGAAGCGCCTACCATAGCCGTTACATCCGGGGAATTATCCTGGTCTACAGACATTACCGTAGCCACAATATGGACATCATTTCTATACCCTTTAGGGAATAAAGGTCTAATGGGCCTGTCAATGAGACGGCTGGAGAGAATTGCCTTCTCACTGGGCCTACCTTCTCTTTTAATAAAACCACCAGGAATCTTTCCTACTGAATAGAGTCTTTCCTCATAATCAACGGTTAAAGGAAAAAAGTCAATCCCTTCCCGCGGCTCAGCAGATGAGGTTGCTGTTGCCAGGACACAGGTATCCCCGTATCGAACGAGTACAGCACCACTTGCCTGCTTGGCCAGCCTTCCTGTTTCCAGCTGCAATATCCTTCCGCCTATCTCCAGTTGCTTTACAAGTATTTTGTTTTGATCATCCATTTGTGTCAAAAAACCTCCCTATAATTCATATCATCCTTTTTCTTATCAAATAGTGACTATTCTACACTGTTTATATTATTTCCTTCCGCCAGAGTAAAAAATACCAGAACCAACATGAAGACAAAAGCTCTTCCGCAGTTTTTGCTGCCTGCCACCTGTTACCAGCTACCCGGAAAATGTATCGGGGTTACCACACAACGCCCTCTTATTTTTCTACACATTAAAAAAGGGGGCGGATTATCCGCCCTACCTTCTGATGCCAAGACTTTCGATGATGTTTCTGTACCTGTCCAGATCTTTTTCTTTTAAATAATTAAGTAAACCCCTGCGCTGTCCAACCATTTTAAGCAGGCCACGACGAGAATGGTGGTCCTTTTTATGTTTCTGCAAATGCTCAGTTAAATAGTTGATTCTTTCTGTAAGGAGCGCAATTTGTACTTCGGGGGAACCAGTGTCATTTTCATGAACACGATACTTGCTAATAATTTCGTTTTTCCTTGATTGCTCCATGGCCATAGTGTTCACCTCCTTATCTATCCGCCGTACCCAAGTTAAACGTTGGTGAAGCGATTAACCTAGCGTACGGTATACTTACCAGATGTATTATAAGCTAATCTTGTGATCATTGCAAGTTTATTCGTCTATTTGCCAATAATCGTGATGACCAGCCTGCCATTAGGAATATCTTTGGCCACAACATCGAACACACGACCTGATTTGCTGATAAAACCCCGAAAACGTGTAGCTGTAGGGACATGGCCAGGAATTTGGTTTACGGCATGAATGATATCAGAAACCGTAATCCTGTCCTGGCGATAATCTTTTAAGCGTTTTTTGGCATGATCCGTAATAATCACTCTCATATGACAGCCCTACCTTACAGTGATAAGGCTCTCACTTGTGCATCCCTTTGCGTCAGAATACTGTAAAAGGCATCTTGAAATGCTTCCTGCTCCGGTTTATCTATGCTGGCCTTTTTATAGATGCGTACTAATTCATTACATAAAGAATTAAACTCCTGGTTGAATATGATATCTACCACTAATTGGGTAGTAGATTGGGATTTATAATGGGTTTCATGTACATGCACCATATTACCCCTCCTCCGCTCTCAGGTATTACAATTTTATTTGGGGTTAAGGGAAATATGAGCAAAATAATTTTTAAATTCTTGAAACATGGCCCTTACTGCTTTGATGTCACAGGCTATTTGCTGCTTCAGCTGGCTGATATCATGAAACTTTTGTTCGGGGCGTATATGTTTCAATAAGCTTATTTCCAAATACTCATTATAAAGATTCTGTTCGTAATCTAATAAATGAACTTCTGTAGATATTTTACTGCCGTTAAAGGTGGGTTTTATACCGATGTTCACAATGGCCGGGATAAAGTTACTTTTATAATTGGCTATGGCAGCATAAACGCCCAAGGCCGGTAAGAGCAAATAATCGGGAAGTTCAAGATTGGCTGTGGGAAAGCCTAAAACGCGCCCTCTTTGTTCTCCCGGAATTACCTTCCCGCCAAGAATAGGCCAGTAACCCAATAATTTTTGCGCGCCTTCTATATCACCCTTTTGCAATTTTTCTCTAATTAAAGTAGAACTGACGATTTCTCCTTGGCACATAACGGGTTGGACTATCTCCACAGCAAAACCCATTTTTGCACCCAGGTCCTTTAGTAAAGCGGGAGTCCCTACACCTCTTTGCCCAAAGGAATAGTTGAAACCAACGATGACTTTTCTGGCTTTAAAAATTCCTCGCAAATAATTGAGGGCAAACTCTTCCGGCCTAACATTGGCTAATTTATCGTCAAAAGGTAGTAAAAAAATATTTTCTATACCCAACTGTTCGATCAATCTGATCTTCTGTTCTGTGGTATTAATCAGTTTAAAGTTACTTTTACTTAATAAAAGGGAGGGATGAGGATCCAGTATTAACACAGAAGGGATCCCTATCCCTTTCTTACCTTCCGCAATACACTTTTTAATTAAGGTTTGGTGACCTTTATGCACACCATCAAAATTTCCCAGGGCCATTACCGTCTCCTGAGAATAAAGAAGGGCCTCTTCTATACTTTTTAGCAACCTCATGACCTACTCCAAATGAAATACTTTTTTGGGCTTTAAAATCCAATTACCATTTGTCCCCTTATGAATAGAGACAATAGCATGGAAATTTTGCTTTTCATCCAGTACAGCAGCTGACTCTTTTCCAGGGGGTTCCTGGACATAGTGGACCATTTGACCGGTTTTAAGCCGGCTAATATCATCTAAAGATAAATATATTTTGGGTAAGCCGACAAGGGCGGATGTTAACGGAAGGAGCACGGCTTCTTTTAACTCTTGTATTTCTTCTAAAGTAAAACTTTGTTCCAGGGTAAAATTGCCTACCCTGGTGCGCAGCAAGAATGACATGATGCCCCCCACACCTAAAGCGCTGCCAATATCGTGACATAGTGTCCTGATGTAAGTTCCCTTGGAACAATTGACAAGGATGAATAATTGGGGATGCTGGTAATCTAAAAGGGTAATTTTTTTAATATATATTTTCCTGGGAGCCCTTTCTATTTCTTCTCCCTTACGGGCCAGTTTATATAAAGGCACACCATCTCGTTTTACAGCCGAATACATGGGGGGAATTTGGCATATTTCACCCTCAAAGGAACATAGCACTTCTTCAATCCTTGGAAGTGTTATCTGATTTGCGTCTTCCCGGTGGATGATTTCACCCCAGGCATCCTGGGTAGTCGTTGTAATCCCTAAAGTTAACTCACAAAGATATTCTTTATGATCATAACTCAAGTATTCCACGAGCCGGGTAGCTTGTCCCAGACAAACCGGTAATACGCCTGCAGCCTGGGGGTCAAGAGTGCCGGCATGACCTATTCTTTTTTGCTGGAATTGGCGCCTTAAGAAGGAAACAACATCATGGGATGTCATTCCCGGAGGTTTTAATACGTTAATCAACCCATCCATAAAATGAAGCCCCTTAAAACGTGTTTTCTATCATTTTTACGACAACATCTCTAACGTCATTTATTCTGCCAGAGGTGACAAAACCGGCGGCCCGCGGATGGCCTCCACCGCCAAACTTCTGAGCTAAAAGATTTACATCGAAGGCAAGTTTTGAACGTAAACTAACCTTGATATGCCCGGGTGTAAGCTCCTTCAAAAGCAGGGCAACTTCCACCCCGTCAATTGACCTCAGCATACTGACTAAACCATCTGTATCAGCGTCCAGCAAATCATGGGCCTTCATTTCATCATAAGTGATAAAAGCGGCGATGATTTTGCCATTTGCCGATAAGGAGAGGTTGTTTAACGCTAACTTGACCGTAAGCAATTCGGCCAGGGGCCTTTTCTCATAAAGGTTTTGCCGGATGGTATTGATGTTTGCACCCATCATGACCAGTTCACTGCCTATGCGTAAACTTTCGGCTGTGGTGTTGCTGTAAATAAAAGAACCCGTATCTGTAACCAGTGCCACGTAGAGACAGGTAGCCACATCAGGAATTATTGCCTTTCCAGAACTTTTTATCATTTTATAGATAATCTCTCCTGTGGCAGCAGCAGCAGTATCCACTAGGTTTAAGTGACCGTAGTTTAGGTTGCTGACATGGTGATCAACATTGATCACATAAGGATTTTCCGGCAGAGCGTAACCGGTTCTCTCCCAGTCGGTACAATCTACACACACAAAAAGGGCATGGTCCGGCAGGGCATCGTTCCATAACTTCAAATGATGCTGTCCCGGTAAAAAGGTGTAAATTGAGGGAATAGGCGCAGGATGCAAAATCATTGCTTCAAAACCTAATTCCCTTAAAAACAGGGAAAGGCCAAAAGCTGTACCTAGACAATCACCATCGGGTTTTTCATGGATCAGTACATATATTTGTTTTTTATCTCTGATACGGATGTAAAAGTTTTGCCAGTCAATCATCGGAGTTGGAATCTCCTCCGGTTTTATTCACTTCGGCTAAAATTTTGGAGATTTTAGCCCCGTACGCGATAGATTCATCCATTTTAAAGACCAATTCCGGTGTATAACGCAGTTTTAACCTTTTGGCCAATTCGGAACGAATATAACCAGTGGCTTTTTCCAGCCCCTGGAGACAGTTTTTGCGTTTTTCTTCGTCACCCAAGAGACTGATGTAGATTTTAGCTATACTCAGGTCATTGGTTACTTCGACCTGAGTTACACTAATTAAGCCGGTAACACGCGGGTCCTTGATTTCATCCCGAATCATTTGCGAAATTTCTCTCTTAATTTCTTCAGCAATGCGACCGACTCGATGCTTAGCCATGGGATGTTACCTCCTAAGAGAGTTCTCTTTTGATTTCTTCAAAAGTAAAGGCTTCTAACTGGTCACCTTCGTGAATGTCATGAAATTTGGCTAAGCCAATACCACATTCATATCCGGCACTAACTTCTCTGGCATCATCTTTAAATCTTTTTAAAGATTCAATCTCCCCTTCATACACTACTATGCCGTTTCTAATCACACGTACCTGGGCATTACGCGCAATTTTGCCTTCGGTAACATAACAACCTGCAATCACACCTACCTTAGGTACACGGAAGGTAGCTCTCACTTCAGCCCGTCCCAAAATAACTTCACGTATTTCGGGTTTCAAAAGCCCGCTCATGGCAGCTTTTACATCTTCAATGGCATTATAAATAACACGGTAGAGTCTAATATCGATTTGCTGATTTTCCGCTACTTTACGGGCATTGGTATCGGGACGGACATTAAAACCGATAATAATGGCGTTAGATGCCGAAGCCAGCATGACATCGGTTTCCGTGATACCACCTACGCCCTGGTGAATAATGTTGACCCTCACTTCATTATTGCTTAGTTTCTCCAGGGACTGTTTAAGGGCTTCGATAGATCCTTGTACATCAGCTTTGATAATAATATTGAGGTCTTTTACTTCACCCTGCTGAATCCGGGCAAATAAATCGTCAAGGGAAACACGGCCCCGGGACTGGATGGCTTCTTCCCGTTTCAAGGCGGAACGCTCACTGGTAATTTGTTTCGCTAATTTTTCATCTTCTACAACATGGAAGATGTCGCCGGCCTGGGGTACTTCAGAAAGACCGATAATTTCTACGGGTGTGGAAGGAGGAGCTTTCTTTAAACGACGTCCCTTGTCATCCTGCATGGCCCTGATACGGCCTTGGGTAGTTCCCGCTATGATAAAGTCCCCTACTTCTAAGGTACCGTTTTGTACCAAAACAGTCGCTACAGGGCCCCGACCCTTATCCAGCTTGGCCTCTATTACAGTACCCTTCGCTTTTCTGTTCGGATTGGCTTTCAGTTCTTTTACTTCTGCGACCAGGAGAATCATTTCCAGCAGGTTTTCCAAACCTTCTTTGGTATGGGCGGAAACATTGACACAAATAGTTTCCCCACCCCATTCCTCAGGAACAAGACCATATTCCGTCAGTTCCTGTTTAACACGTTCAGGGTTGGCATTTTCTTTATCTATCTTATTAATGGCCACAATAATGGGAACATTGGCAGCCTGGGCGTGGTTAATGGCCTCTATGGTTTGTGGCATAACCCCATCATCGGCAGCAACGACTAACACCGCAATATCCGTTACCTGGGCGCCTCTAGCCCGCATGGCTGTAAAAGCTTCATGACCGGGAGTATCAAGGAAGGTGATTTTGCGTCCATTGACTTCTACCTGGTAAGCACCAATATGTTGTGTAATGCCTCCGGCTTCCGAAGCAGTAACATTGGTATGTCTGATTACATCTAAGAGGGAAGTTTTGCCATGGTCAACGTGGCCCATGATGGTCACAACCGGTGGTCTTTCTTGCAGTTCCTCAGGATTATCGGGTTCTTCAGCAAAAAGAATTTCTTCTTTAGAGGCCTTCACTTCCACTGTGGTACCAAATTCCGCACCAAGGAGTATTAAAGTTTCCACATCAAGTTCTTGGTTAATGGTAGCCAGGACACCCAAACTTAAGAGTTTTTTGATGACATCTCCCGCTTTTTTGTTAAGCAGGTGAGCAAATTCCTGTACAGTGACAGGACCGTCCAGTGTAATGTGTTTTACTACGACAGGAGCAGGCTCTTTAGCATTTTGTTTAAACCGGTTTTTTTCTTTCCCAAAGGTTTTGGGGCCTTTTTTATTGTCTGTCTTTTTTTCGTCAAATTTGGTGACCTTACGTGCAGGTGATTTTGTTTTACCGCCCCGTTCATAAGCTTTCTCACCGACAGCACGTTCTACTTTATTTAAAAGAACATCTTCATCATCATAAAAAGTATCCGTAAATGCTGCCTCGCTATATTTTAGAGTTTGAGGGCCAGGATTCTTTTTATTTCCCTGCTGAGACCCGGCAGGCTTTTGTTGAAGTTTATTATTTTGTGCAAATTGACTTTGCTGGCCTTGTCCTTGATTATGTTTTCGCGGTTTATTATTCTGCATATTGGACCTTTCTTGCCCCTGATTTTGGTTGTTCTTCAGTTGGTTTTGTTTATTATCTTTCCTAACCTGCTGGGATAGGTCAGGTTTGGTAGCACCGGTGTTACGTTCCGGTTCCTTTGGTTTTGGCCCTTCGGCCGGTTGGGAATTACGATTTTTCTCAAGATTTAACACCATAGCCTTTATCCTATTTACTTCTGCACTAGGAATAGTACTCATGTGGTTTTTCATATTTAAACCCAGTTGCTGTAATTTATCAAGCAGATCTTTACTTGATAAATTCATATCTTTAGCCAATTCATGTACGCGTATGGTAGCCATCTAATCACCCCCCATAAAAATCGGGAAAATTCAAGTCATTTGTTTCATTTTCAGTTTGATGGCCTGAGCCATCTGGGTATCGGTAATGGCAATGATACTCCTTGGTGAAAGTCCCAAGGCCTTTCCTAACTCTTCTTTTGTACCGAGGATTAATGGGTGGTCCACATTGAGATCATTACACCAGCGTAGCCAATAGCTTTTTCGCTTTTCCGGCAAATCCTCAGCCAAAATTACCAGTCTTACTATGCCCCGTTTAAGCATGGCTTCCACAGCAGATTCTCCTGCTACCAGCTTCCGTGCTTTTTGTGCGAACCCAAGAAGTGTTTTAATGTTACTGGGTATCGTCATACCCCAATCCTACTTTGAGGCGATTGATGATATCTTCGGAGATCTGCTGTTCAAGATTTTTTTCCAGTCTTTTGCCCTTCAGGGCTTTTTCTAGACACTCTTTTTTAGGACAGATATAGGCACCCCGTCCTGATTTTTTTCCCGTGGAATCTAATAGGATCTCAGATTCAGGTGTTCTGACTATGCGAATAAGTTCTTTTTTGGGTTTCATCTCCTGACAACCCACACACATTCTTAAGGGAACTTTTTTCGTCCGCATATACTTCACCTTATTCTCTATGATTTGTCATTTGTGCTTGTGATTCGCTTTTAATATCGATTTTCCAGCCAGTCAGTTTTGCCGCCAGCCTGGCATTCTGTCCTTCTTTGCCAATGGCCAGGGACAGCTGGTAATCGGGTACAACCACCTGGGCCACTTTTTCCTCCGCATTGATATCTACAGTCAATACTTTAGCGGGGCTAAGGGAACTAGCGATGAACTTGGTAACATCGGAATTCCACTTGACAATGTCGATTTTTTCCCCTTTTAATTCATTCACAATAGCTTGAACCCGCAGTCCTTTAGGACCTACACAGGCACCCACAGGATCAACATTTTCGTTTCTTGAATATACGGCTATTTTAGAGCGTGATCCAGCTTCTCGGGCTACCGATTTTATTTCCACAGTACCGTCATGAATTTCCGGTACCTCCAGTTCAAAGAGACGCTTCAAGAGCCCGGGATGAGTTCTGGAGACCATAATTTGCGGACCCTTCGTAGTCTTTTTGACTTCAATGATATAATTTTTCAATCTGTCACCAATATTGTACTGTTCTCCGGGCATCTGTTCATTTTGGCTAAGCACTGCTTCCGTTTTTCCTAAGTCAATATACACATTTTTGTTTTCCAGTCTTTGTACTGTTCCGGTAACAATGTCGCCTTCACGATTGGAAAATTCATCAAAGATAAGATCCCGCTCCGCTTCTCTAATCCGCTGTACCACCACCTGTTTGGCCGTTTGGGCAGCGATACGTCCAAATTCCTTAGGTGTAACTTCAGTTTCTACCACATCATCCAGCTCATAGCGGGGATCCAGCCTGCGGGCCTCCGCCAGGGAAATTTCCGAACGCGGATCTTTAACTTCTTCCACGATGGTTTTCCTGGCAAATACTTTGATTTCCCCACTGACACGGTCAAAATGAACTCTCACGTTCTGTAATGAACCGAAATTCTTTTTATAAGCAGAGATAAGGGCCTGTTGAATCGCTTCAATTAAAACATCCGTATTAATTCCTCTTTCTTTTTCCAAATCATTCAGGGCTTCGATGAGTTCTAAATTCATGTTTTGTTTCTCCCCCTCCTTAATCTTCCCAGGCAAGACGTACCTGGGATATTTTATCGCGTGGGATTTGTATTTCTTGATCATTGGGCAAAATTAGGCCTAAGTTTTCTGAAGTGACATTACCCAGTTTGCCCTGTAATATTTTTTTTCCTTCGATGGGTACGAAAGTACTTACATGAACCAGGTGGTTTTTGTACTTAAGAAAATCCTTTTCCCTTTTTAAAGGACGTTCAATACCTGGAGAGGAAACCTCGAGAAAATAAGACTGGGATATGGGATCAGCCTTATCCAGCAAATCAGAGATAATCCCGCTGATTTCCTGGCAATCGTCGAGATCAACTCCATTTTCTTTATCTATATAAACCCGTAAGTACCAGTTGGGCCCTTCTTTTACGAACTCCACATCCACCAGTTCTAACCCTTGAGCCTCGATGACAGGTTTAACCAGTTCATACACGGCATCTTGCGTTTTCTTGTCCTGCATATAACTTCCCTCCTTTTGTTTCCACACCATATTTTGGGTAATATTTGTAGTGTATATACCGAACTTTATACCCTTTTATTTAATTTCCTGGACAAGGAAATAACACGAAAGAGTGGGGGCCACCCACTCTTTCGCCGTCAGACAATAAAATGTCGCAAGTCACAATCTACGAAAAGTATAACACATTATCAGGACATTGGCAAGTTTTTACTCAAAAAAGGGAGATCTGGTCATTTTCAGGTAAATAATCCAGGCTGCCATGGGCCTCAAGAACTTCGATGACCGTTTTGCTGACTTTACCTCTGATGCGCAGGTCTTCCCTAGAGGTAAATGGTTTCTCTTCCCTGGCCTTGGCAATACTTAAAGCCGCCGCTTCACCCACCCCCTGTAGGGCAACTAAAGGGGGTAAAAGGGCTTTGCCTTCGTCTACGATGAGAAAACGAGTGCTGTCCGAGGAGCGTAAATCCACTTTTTTAATGGTGATGCCCCGGAGATACATTTCCAGTGCTAACTCTAAGATGTTATATAACTTAGTTTCTTTCCCGCTGGCCTCATTCCCTTTCTTCGTAATTTCTTCCATGACTCTTTTAATGGCGGGGATTCCCCCCACAATAATATCAGCATCGAACTCATCGG
The DNA here is from genome assembly GCA_964637385.1 of uncultured Peptococcaceae bacterium. Taxonomy (GTDB): domain Bacteria; phylum Bacillota; class Peptococcia; order DRI-13; family DRI-13; genus Thermanaerosceptrum. The sequence goes on along the minus strand of CAZWTM010000002.1, from coordinate 58,520 downwards.
CCCGGATGGTAAAGAAGCTGGCGTAAAAAGCAGCAGGATAATAAACCTTGAAAAAGGCTATGCGAAAAGCCATCATTACATAAGCCACGGCATGGGCCTTGGGAAACATATATTTAATTTTCTGGCAGGATTCAATGTACCAGTCCGGTACCTGCTGGCTTTTCATAACTTCCACATCTTCGGGCTTAACACCTTTTCCTTTACGTACATCTTCCATGATTTTAAAGGCTTTACTGGGCTCTACGCCTTTATAGATAAGGTAAGTCATGATGTCGTCCCGGGCAGAAATAACTTCTGACACTTTCGCGATTCCGGACTTGATGAGGTCCTGGGCGTTATTTAACCATACATCAGTGCCGTGGGAAAAACCACTGATCCGTACAAGGTCTGAGAACGTCTGGGGGTTAGTATCTTCCAGCATTTGCCGGACAAACTTGGTACCGAATTCAGGTATGCCCAGAGTACCTACATTGGATCCCAACTCCTTAGGATCTACCCCTAAGGCTTCCGTGCTTTGGAAAAGGGAGAGAACCTTGGGCTCGTCCAGGGGAATAGTTTTACAGTCGATTCCAGTTAGGTCCTCCAGCATTTTAATGACCGTGGGGTCGTCGTGGCCCAGGATGTCCAATTTCACCAGGCGGCTGGAAATGGAATGATAATCAAAGTGAGTTGTGATGGTATCGGAACGGACATCGTCGGCAGGTCGCTGTAAAGGTGTAAACCGGTGGATATCCAATCCTTTCGGTAAGACCATAACACCGCCTGGGTGTTGTCCTGTGGTTCTTTTTACACCTGTACATCCTTCTACCAGGCGGGCGATTTCGGCGTTACGTACATGAATGTTTTTTTCCTGGAAATAATTTTTGACAAAACCAAAAGCTGTTTTATTGGCAATGGTAGCTATGGTCCCTGCCCGGAAAACATTATCCTTGCCAAAGAGTTCTTCCGTATATTTATGGGCCCTGGGCTGGTATTCACCGGAAAAGTTCAAATCAATATCAGGTACTTTATCCCCTTTAAATCCTAAAAACACTTCAAAGGGGATATCATGACCGTCTTTAATTAATTTTGTCCCACAGCGAGGACATTGTTTGTCCGGCAAATCAGCGCCTGAACCAACGGAACCGTCCTCGATAAATTCACTGTACTGACACTTACCGCAGCGATAATGGGGAGGTAAAGGATTTACCTCTGTGATGCCGCAAAAAGTGGCGACCAGAGATGAGCCTACAGAGCCCCGGGAACCCACCAGATAGCCATCCTCATTAGACTTCTTAACCAGTTTATGGGCGATTAAATAAAGAACTGCAAACCCGTTGCCGATGATGGAATTCAATTCTTTTTCCACTCGTTTTTTTACCGTTTCGGGTAGGGGATTGCCGTAAAGTTCATAGGCCTTGGTCATGGTCAAACGGTTAATCTCTTCTTCGGCCCCTTCGATCTCAGGGGGATAAAACTCATCGGGAATAGGTTTGATTTCTTCCACCAGGGCTGCTATTTTTTGCGGATTATCGATGACTACTTCTTTTGCTCCCTCTTCGCCGAGATAAGAGAATTCCTGAAGCATTTCTTCCGTAGTCTTTAAATAAAGGGGCGCCTGGTTATCAGCGTCTTCAAAACCTTTACCAGCCATGAGGATTCGCCTGTACACCTCGTCCTCCGGGTCAAGGAAATGGACATCCCCGGTGGCTACAACAGGTTTATTCAATGTTTTTCCCAGCTGATAAATAAACATATTCATTTTTATTAAATCATCTTCCGAATGAAAAGTACCGTTTTCCACCAGGAATCTATTGTTGCCTCGTGGTTGTATTTCCAGATAGTCATAAAATTCTGCTACTCTTGCGAGTTCCTCCGCGGAAGCCCCTTTAAGATATTTCTGGATCAATTCCCCTGCTTCACAAGCAGAACCGATGAGCAAACCCTCTCTCAAGGCCTGGAGTTTGCTTTTAGGTATGCGGGGGACACGATGAAAAAAATCCAGATGAGAGATGGTGACCAGTTCATATAAATTACGCAGTCCTTCTTGATTTAAAGTCAGAATAACACAGTGATAGATAGGACCTCTTTCGGCCAATTCTTCGTTTAAATCATCAAAGAGATATCCTTCTACACCAAAGATGATCCGGATACTTTTTCCCTGGGCAACCTCATAAGCTTCGGGAAAGGCCTGGACATTGCCATGGTCTGTAATAGCGAGGGCCGGATGGCCCCAGGCCAGTGCTCTGTTAATAATCTCTTTAATGCCTGCCACACCGTCTAAAGTGCTCATCCTGGTGTGCAGGTGGAGTTCCACCCTTTTCTCCGGATAGGTGTCCATTCTTAGATTAGGCGTGATTTCCATAATGTCTCGCGGCATTAAGGTCAATTCCTGGGTAAAACGATCAAATTGCACTGTTCCTCGCAGCAAATACCATTTATTCTCCTCCAGTTTTTCACGAACATCCTTTGCTTCGTTAGGGTCGGCAATAATTTTACAGGAAAGGGAATCTGTTTTGTCACTGATATTAAAGCTTATTAAAAGACGGCCTGTTTTTAGTTCTTTGATTTCCAGACCGAATACATAACCCTGGACGATGACATTTTTTTCTTCCTCCAGGATATCTTTTAAAGGTACCGGATCACCGCTAATCTTTTTACCGAAAATAATGTTATTTCCTTCCTGTTGTTCTTTTTTGGGTTTAGTGGTTTCTTGCCGAATCACCCTTTCCCTAAATTTTTCCTGGTAGAGTTTTTCGATTTCCCATAAACAATCCTCGCTATTGGCATCACCGTTTTCCTCTAGTACCAGTTCCACATCTGCTTGGATATTATATTCATTTTCTAATATTTGCTCAATTTCTTTTTTAATACGCCGGTTATTGAGATACGACCAGCCAATTTCCTGGTTGATTCTGATGCGCAGCAGTCTTCCGGAAATTCCATAAGCGGCATCCGCTAGCCAGCCTCGACAACTGGGGATTCTACTGGTTAATTTATCTACAATTTCATGCCAGCTTTGGCTACAAAGGGTTTCCAGGTCGGGATAGGAGTGATTTAACTGGAAATACATTTTGGGTGGCTGAGGCAATTGAAAATATTTTTGCCAGGCCCTGGAAAAGTCCTTAATCTCTTCAGCTTCCGGCTGTATGGGACAACCAAAATAGATTTCCCAAGCGTTTTCAGCCTGGGAAACAATAATTTTCTTTATGCAGCATTGTAAGAAATATTGTTTTAGGGCCGGGGAGAGATCCAATGACTCAACAAAAATGTTCCATTGAGGTTTAAGCTTTTCCTGCACTCTTGCCATCGTGAATCCTCCGTGAATTTATTGCTGGTTAAAAACTGACACTATAAACACCCGGCAAGCGTCTGACGGTATCGATCATTTCGGTTTCTTGCAGGTTATAAGGGAGAATAACAGTTAAAGCTACCTTCACCCTTTGGTCTTTTTGCGATTCACTTAATTCTATATTCCGAATATCCACTTCCATGTCACCCAAAGCTGAACAAACAAGGCCAATTTGTCCCGGTTTATCTTCAATCACGAGACTTAAAATTCTCTGTTTTTTATTGGTTTTAATTATAGCTTCAATACGTGTCAGGTAGACAAGTACTAAAAATACGATACCTGTCGTAACAACGGCGGACAAATAACTTCCTGCTCCCACAGCCAGGCCTATTCCGGCCACTACCCAAAGAGTGGCGGCGGTGGTCAGTCCTTTTACACCCAGGCCTGAGCGCATAATTGTACCGGCTCCCAGGAAGCCTATACCACTGACAACCTGGGCTGCCAGGCGGGCAGGATCAGCAATTTGCTGCTGTCCAATCCGTGTATACATTTCTATGGAAATAAGCATAATCAGGCAGGAACCTACACACACAAGGGTATGAGTTCTAAACCCGGCAGCTTTGTTGAGGCTTTCCCGCTCCAGCCCGATTAACCCTCCCAAAACTGCCGCCATGATGAGCCGTAGGGTAATAGTTAACTCATAACCCATGACGTTTATCCTCCCAAACGAACATTTTTGGCAATTTCCCAGTACATTTTGAGCCGGTAAGCAAAACCTTTGACAAACCCCAGCTTTTCTTCCTTCATAACATGGGACATGGCAGGTAACTCCACTTCCTTGATACGCAGATTATTATTGTATGCAAATTGCGTAATAGCAGTTTCTACACCAAAACGCATAAATTCTAAATTAGCAATCCTTTCTATCCAGTGTTTCCTCATACACCGCTGCCCCGATAAAAAAGGCGCAATAAGCTGGGCTACATCAGTAGCCAGCCTGCCTTTTTCGAATATACCCACAGTCATATCCGCCTCATCATTAATCACAGGGTAAATGAGACTCTGGACGTGCTGCCCTTTTAACCCAATAAGATCAGCGTCCAAAAAGAGGATAATGTCTTCCCTCGCCTCCTTTACCCCAATAGACATAGCGCCACCTTTGCCTATATTTTCCGGCAGGTCGATAACCTCTACACCCCAATTTCTTGCCACTTGTACGGTACCATCCGTGGATCCATCACTGACCACGATGATCTGGCTGACCTCAGGTATTGCTTTTATTGGTTCCAGTACACCGCCAAGATAATTTTCTTCGTTAAAAGCAGGGATAACCACGGTTACACTCATGATTTACCTCCTTGTTGAGAGGTGAGAGATGAGAGGTATGAAGTGGGATTTACCTTAGAGTTTACGGAGTCAATTCGCTCCATTATCCAACTTCACACTTCTCACTTCTGACTTCTGACTTCTCATATCACGGCAGAGATACTCCAGCCTTTATAATGAGTTCTTTTATATAAGTTATTATATCATCTTTATTGACAAAATTTACTTCTTTCTCGCGACGGAGCTTAACTTCAACGACACCTTCGTTTACAGCCTTTTTGCCTATAGTAATCCTAATAGGATAACCGATCAGATCTGCATCCTTGAACTTAACTCCCGGTCTTTCATCCCTATCATCAATAACTACTTCTATTCCCTGATGTAATAAACCTTCGTAAATTTCCAGAGATACCCGCCAGATTTCCTCGTCCTTTACAGAGACTGGTACAACCACAGCCTGGAAAGGAGCAATGGCCATAGGCCAGATAATACCATCAGCATCGTAGTTTTGTTCTACAGCAGCCGCCATCGTCCTGCTGATGCCGATGCCGTAACACCCCATCACCATTAGTTTTTCCTGGCCGGTTTCATCAAGGAATTTAGCATTAAGGGCTTTAGAGTATTTAGTTCCAAGTTTGAATACCTGGCCAACTTCTATCCCCCTGGCACTCTTTAAAACAGCATTACACTGGGGACAGAGTTCTCCTTCCTCAATCAGCCGAAGATCTGCGAAAGCCGCTACCGTAAAGTCTCTGCCTGGAACAACATTGATATAGTGATAATCTGGTTCGTTAGCCCCGCATACGGCATTCACCATAGTTCTTATTTCTTCATCAGCATAGATTTTAACATTTCCTCTTAGACCAATGGGACCAACGTAACCGGGTTCGCAGCCCGTTACTTCCCTAATCTCCTCAGGTGTTGCCATTTCCATAGTCAGAGAAGGATGTAAGCGCTGCACTTTTATTTCATTTATAGTTCTGTCCCCTCTAACTAGTACACAGATGATTTCATTATCCGTACGGAAAAATAATGTTTTTATTACTTTATGGGGTGCTATTTGCAAATAACTGGTAACTTGTTCAATGGTTGTTTGCCCGGGAGTAGCAACTTTTTCCCTGTCTTTTTGTATATCCTGGGAATTTTCAGATGGTTTGCAGGGAGCAATCTCTACGTTGGCTGCATAACTGCATTCCGGACAGTATACGATTTGTGCTTCACCGGATTCGGCAATAACCATAAACTCATGGGTTGTGCTGCCGCCGATAGCTCCAGAGTCAGCCTCCACGGGTCTAAAGTTTAAACCGCAGCGAGAAAACACAGCAGTATAGGCATCATACATTTTCTTATAGCTTACATCCAGGCCTGCTTCATCTTTATCAAAAGAATACAGGTCTTTCATAATAAATTCTCTACCCCGCATTAAACCAAAACGGGGACGACGCTCATCACGGTATTTATTCTGGATCTGATAGAGGAGTAAAGGGAGCTGGCGATAGGAATATACTTCACCGCGCACCAGGTCGGTGATGATTTCTTCATGCGTGGGTCCGAGGCAAAAGTCGCGGTCATGACGATCTTTCAAACGAAAAAGCTCTTTTCCGTAAACATACCAGCGCCCTGATTCCAACCATAATTCTGCAGGCTGGATGATGGGCAGCATTATTTCCTGGCCGTCAGCCTTGTTCATTTCCTCACGCACGATGTTCATGATCTTGGTTAACACTTTCTGGGCCAAGGGTAAATATGTATAAACACCCGATGATGATTTACGGATAAAACCTGCCCTAACTAACAGTTGATGGCTGATAACCTCAGCCTCCGCAGGCACTTCCCGCAGGGTTGGTGCAAATAATTTACTAAAGTACATCATCCTTCTCTCCTTTTTCTTTTATCTCTGCAATTTCTTCCCAAAGGGCTTGTACCAACATGTCTTCATGAACTTTTCGCTTAATCCTGCCTTTGACAAAAATAATTCCTTCCCCAGCTCCCCCGGCAACACCCAGATCTGCTTCTCGAGCTTCACCGGGACCATTGACGGCACAACCCATGACAGCAATTTTTAGTGGAATATCCAGATCTCGGGTTTTTTCTTCAATCTGAGCTGCAATCCTGGCCAAATCAATTCGGCAGCGCCCACAGGTAGGACAGGAAATGATTTCCACGCCTTTTTGTCTTAAGCCCAGTGTTTTCAGAATCTCCTTGGCAACTTTTATTTCGGGAAGAGGATGGCCGGTAAGGGACACTCGAATGGTATCTCCTATCCCCTCCGCCAGTAAAGTACCAATGCCTACAGCAGACTTAATGGTCCCCTGGGTCACCAGGCCCGCCTCTGTCACACCTAAATGTAAGGGGTAATCAGTTTTCCGGGCAAACAGACGATAAGCGGAGATCATCAAGGGAACCGAAGAGGCTTTCAACGACACTTTAATCAAGGGAAAACCTTGTTCCTCCAGGATCCGAACATGTTTTAAAGCACTTTCCACCATGGCCTCTGGGGTTATGCCACCATATTTTTCCAAGACGGATTTTTCCAGGGAACCACTGTTAACACCAATACGAATGGGAGTATTCCTCTCTAAGGCCGCCGTAACGACTTCCCGTACTTTCCATTCAGCTCCGATATTTCCGGGGTTAATTCTCAGGCCATGGACACCATGCTTGAGGGCTGTGAGGGCTAGCTTGTAATCAAAATGAATGTCGGCCACTACCGGGATAGGTGATGACTTTACTATTTGCCGAAGAGCTGCTGCAGCTTCCTGATCAGGTACAGCCACCCGGATGATCTCACACCCCGCCTCTGCAAGTTGCCTTATTTGTTCTAAAGTAGCTACTGTATCACGTGTGTCGGTATTAGTCATGGATTGAATGGATACGGGAAAGTTGTGGCCGATGCCTACAGGACCGATTTTAAAGTTTTTTGTTTTTCTGCGTTTAAAGAGCTCAGTTTTCCCTTCTTCCATAGACTTAAAAACTCCTTATCCAAAAAACCTGAGCAAATCACGATAAGTTACGAGAACCATCAGAAGCATGAGGAGCGCAAAACCAATTAAATGAACAAAGTTTTCTTTGGATGGATTGATGGGTCTGCCCCTTAATCCTTCGATGAAGAGGAAAAATAAGCGGCTGCCGTCTAAAGCGGGAATAGGAAGTAAATTTAACAGACCAAGATTGATGGAGATAACGGCCGTTAAATTAGTTAGATAAACAAGTCCCACTTTAGCAGACTCATCTATTAATTGTACGATTCCTATGGGCCCCGTGAGTCCCTCCGCCGATGCTTTTCCTGCTATCATCTGTAAAAGCGCGGAAATAGTTAAAATGGTAATTTCATAGGTTTTAACAATTCCACCTTTCATTCCTGCCCATACACCCTGACGGGCCCAGTATGGCTTGTCGGGTGTAATGCCAATGATACCTACTTTACCTTCAGGATCATATTTCGGTACTACTTCAATATTAAAATGATTATTATCTCTCACCACCGTAAGTTTTATTTTCTTTTCCGGGCTGGCATGGATCACTTCCACCATTTCATTCCAGGATTTCATAGGTACATCATTAATATGGGTGATTTTATCACCTGCTTTTAAACCCGCTGCCTCCGCCGGACTATTGGCAATGATTTGACCAATATTTGTTGTAAGCTGGGGGATGCCTACCAGGGTAAATACCGCGGCAAACAATAAAGCAGCCAGGGCGAAATTCATCAAGGGCCCAGCCACAATGACGGCCATACGAATCAGGAGGGGTTTCTGATTAAACTTGCGGGGATCATAAACTGTGGGTTCCTCTTCTCCCATTTCTCCCGCCATTTTTACAAAGCCCCCAATGGGAAACAATCGTAAGGAATAAAGGGTCTCTCCTTTTCTTACTCCCGTTATTTTAGGTCCCATACCCAGACTAAACTCTTCTACGCGAACACCTGAAGCTTTGGCCACAAGAAAGTGTCCCAATTCGTGGACAAAGATAATAATACCGAAAACCAGAATAGAGGCAATTAAAGTTTGCACAGCAACACCCCATTTTTATAAATTCTGAATAACTCTACGTGCAGCAGTACGGGCCCAAGCGTCAATTTCCAAAATATCTTCCAGACTAATGGTCTTTATTGGAATATGTTCAGACATTACAGCTTCAATTAAGTGAGGTATCCTGGTAAAGCTAATTTCACCCGCCAGAAACATTTCCACCGCTACTTCATTGGCAGCGTTATAAACAGCCGTCATAGATCCTCCGGTCTTACCGGCCTGGTAGGCCAGGGCAAGGCCTGGGAATTTTTGATAATCAGGTTCGTGGAAAGTCAACTGTTGGACTTCCAAAAGATCTAACCTGGGAAAATGATTGTGCCAGCGTTCTGGATAGGTTATAGCATATTGAATAGGTATACGCATATCTGGACAACCAAGCTGGGCCAAGACAGATCCATCACTATATTGAACCATAGAGTGGATAATGCTTTGGGGATGTATTACCACTTGTATTTTTTCATAGGGGATCTGAAACAACCAATGGGCCTCGATAACCTCCAGTCCCTTATTAACCAAGCCCGCTGAATCTATGGTTATTTTCGCTCCCATTTGCCACTTGGGATGTTTTAAAGCCATTTGTGGCGTAACCTTGTCCAGTTGTTCCCTGGTATACTTCAGAAAAGGTCCGCCAGAAGCCGTTAAGATGATTTTATCAACGGATTCCTTATTTTTTTGTTCCAAACATTGAAAAATTGCGGAATGCTCGCTGTCAATGGGAATAAGAGGAACACCTTTTTTGTGCACTTTTTCTAATACTAGAGGCCCACCGGCCACAATGGTTTCTTTATTGGCTAAGGCGACGGGTGTACCGGAATCCAAGGCTGCCAGCGTTGGCTCTAGCCCAACAATTCCAGATACGGCAACTATTACTAAGTCTATGCCAGTAAGTTTGGCCAAATGCACTAAACCTTCATTTCCCACCAATATTTCAACTGGATCTTTTATTCTATCTTTCAAAATACATGCGGATTCTCGAGAATTGACACAAATGTATTCAGGCCGATGTTTTTTAATCTGTTCTCCTAAAAGTTCTACATTGGATCCCGCCGCTAACGCTACAATTTTCAAAGAATCAGGAAAACTTTCCACAACTTCTAAAACTTGTCTACCTATGGAACCCGTGGAACCCAATAAGACAATTTTTTTGGGCATAATTAATCTCCGTTCTTTTTATTACAATTTTTGTACAGTAAATCCTTTAATCAGTGCCTTTATCACTATAACCAAAAAAGGACCAATAATAATACCAAAGATACCAATAAATTTTAGGCCTAAATAGAGGGCTAACAATGTAGCCAAAGGATGTAAACCTATATTTTCCGCCAGGATTTTCGGCTCAATGAGCTGTCTTACACCAATAAGTATACCGTAAAGAATGAGCAAGGCTGCGCCGAAACGCAGGTCCCCTGTGACAAAATGAATGATTGCCCATGGGATAAAGACAGTTCCCGGACCAAGGACAGGAAGTAAATCCACGAAACCAACAATAATGCCTAAAGTCAGGGCATAATCTACACCCAGGATATATAAACCAATGATGGTCTGAATGGCAGTAATACTGATCAAAATGGTCTGGGCTCTAAAAAACCCCACAAGAGCAGCACTTAACTCTCCTATCACTGTACTGGTAGGTCTAATAAATTTCTCCGGCATAAGCCCATAAATAAACTTCGTAATAATGGTTTTATCCCGGCTGATGAAAAAGGTTGCGAGCCCGGCCACAATTAGAATGGTAATAAAACCCGGCAATCCTGTTAACAAACTAATCAGGAGATTTGTGGTTTTAAAAATAACTTCACCAAGCCTATCAATAACAATTCTAATGTTTTCCTGCAACGCATTTTGCGCTTCCAGCGGCAAAGGGTTGTTGGTAATAAAAATTCTTATGTCTTGTATATATTTTAAAGTATTGTTTACGATCTGGCGAGTGAGTCCAGGCAGGTCTGTATAGAGTTTAGTCAGTTCTATGACCAAACGGGAAATGACCAAAATTAAAATTAAAATAATGAAGATCAACAGGATGATTAAAGTGAAGGCAACGGCGATTCCCCGTTTAATGCCTTTTCTTTTTTCAAGCCAATCCACAACGGGATCAATGAGAATGGCGATGATTAAAGCCAGGATAAAAGGGCTAAACCCCAATAACAGGGTACTGGATAGGTTAAACATTAAGGGAATAAAGTACTGTATAAAAAAATATACACCAGCGGTTATAATAACGGGAATAGAGATTTTAATAAGCAGGGTGATATAGCGCTGGAGTTCCGGAAACATACTCTTTCACCGCCATCCCATTAAAACAATTAAATAGTAGGTAAGGGGTGCCGCCCATAAGGTACTGTCAAACCGGTCCAGTATTCCTCCATGACCGGGGATAATGCGGCTGGAATCCTTAACCTGGGCTGTTCTTTTTAGGGAACTCTCAAAAAGGTCTCCAATCTGTCCCGCCAGAGAAATAAAAGGTGCCATCAGTAAGAAAAGCCTGCCGTCAGGAATGGTTATATTTCTTATAAGAACATATGCTCCCAATAAACTAAATAGTAATCCTCCCAAAAAGCCTTCCCAGGTCTTATTGGGACTTATGGAAGGTGCAAACTTGTGTTTACCCAAAAAAATACCTGTAAAATATGCTCCTGTATCCGTACTCCAAATAATGACAAAAACAAATAACACAAGCCAAAAGCCGTGACTCAATTGCCGTAACAGGATAAGATGACTAAAAGTCCAGCTTACATAGACAATCCCCAATATTGTTACGGCTAAATCTCCCGGAGAAGATTGGGGAAAGTAGTAAAGATAATAAATAAAACAAAACATAAAAAAAATAAAGAGGAGAAAAGAAGCTATAGGCTTATTAAACAGGGTGGTTAGAGGAAAAATACAGCCTCCCAGCCATAGAGGTATGCTTAAAAATCGCCACCCGGCTTTTTTGGCAATATTCCTATACTCGCAAATACCCAGTAAAGTTAAAAAAGCAATGGCTAAGGTAAAGTAGACCCCCCCAAGATAAACTATATACAGTAAGGCTGGAATCCCAATAACTGCAGTGACTACCCGTTGCCATAACATTCTTGTCACCAACCCTTATTTCATAAAGTCAAAGTCAATCATAAAGCTCCAAAGCGGCGCTGGCGCTGTTGATAATCAAATATGGCCTGAAATAAGTGTTCAGGCTCAAAATCCGGCCAGAGAACATTTGTAACCCACAATTCTGCATAGGCCAGCTGCCATAATAAAAAGTTACTTACGCGCATTTCACCTGATGGTCTGATGATTAAATCAGGGTCGGGTATACCGGCCGTATAGAGATACTGGGAAACCACCTGTTCATCAATAGACTCACGGTTCAGTTTTCCTTCTAAAACATCTTTCACTATACCCTGAATAGCATGGACCAATTCCCGGCGTCCCCCATAATTTAAAGCTATTTGCAGATACAGCTTATTATTATTTTTAGTTTTTTCAATTGATTTATAAATTTGGTTCCGGGCATTTTCCGGGAGTTCAGAGATATTGCCAATGGGTTTAATACAGACCCCGTTCCTCTGGAGAGTTTCCAGTTCTTTTTCGATATATTCAACGAGTAAATTCATCAACGTGTCTACTTCTTCTTTGGGCCGTTTCCAGTTTTCTGTGGAAAAAGCATACACCGTTAAATATTTTATGCCAATTTCACCACAAGCTTCAACAATTTTTTTTAATGATTCCACACCTGCTCTATGTCCTATGGTCCGGGGCAGGCCGCGTTTCTTGGCCCAGCGTCCGTTCCCGTCCATGATAATTGCAATATGTTGAGGTAGAGCCTTCGTTTGTAAATCGTTTATATCTATTTTCTTGTCTGTCTTTGAAAAGTATTTGCTAAGCCTCGTTAAATATGAATTCACGATAGCCTCTTCCCTCCTTATGCAGGAAAACCCCCTCAGAGAGGGGGTTATTCTTTATTCATCTTAGTGCGGCCTTACAAATTCAATTACGCACTAGAAACCTGGGCTCCTTTTAAAAAACAGGAGCCTCAAACAGTCCCACAACTACTTCCACAACATTGTTCCTCTGTTTAACCCGAATCACTCTATTTATCTTATTGCCTATATGATCCCGTGGGTTTACCGTATGTTTTATTTGATACAAGTAATTTTGGGATTCCAAGAAAGCTTTCGCTTCTTCCTCCCTTTTTCCTAATAAATGAATAAAGCGATTATCCACTTATACTTCCATTATCTCCTTTTCTTTTACCTCTAAAACATGATCTACTTCTTTAATATATTTATCAGTAAGTTTTTGGATTTCATCCTGGCTCTTTTTGGTTTCATCTTCGGAGATAACTTTAGTTTTTTCCAGATTTTTTACTTTATCATTACTGTCTCGCCGGATATTTCTAATGCTGACTCTGGCTTCTTCCGCTTTCTTTTTAATCATTTTAACTAATTCCAGCCTGCGCTCCTGGGTCAACTGGGGAATAACAATACGGATTAAAGTGCCGTCACTGCTGGGATTTAAACCCAAATCAGATTTCAGAATGGCTTTTTCAATAGCGGGAACCATGGATTTGTCCCAGGGTTGGATGGTTAATAATCTCGGTTCCGGAACAGAAATATTAGCAACTTGATTGATGGGGGTAGGGGTACCATAATAATCCACCGTTACCTTTTCCAGTATCGCTGGATTAGCTCGCCCCGCCCGTAAGGTAGCATAATCTTTACGCAGCACTTCGATTGTCTTTTTCATTTTGTCTTCAGCTTCTTTAATAATATCTTTAACCATTTTGTTCCCTCCCTACAATAGTCCCTATCTCTTCACCCATTAACACTTTTTTAATATTTCCTTCCTCTAAAATACTAAAAACAATGAGTGGTATATTATTATCCATGCAGAGAGATGTAGCCGTAGAATCCATAACACCTAAACCCTTGTTTAAAACATCAATATAAGTAAGTTCCTTAAATTTTTGGGCATCAGGATTTTTCTTAGGATCCGAGTCATATACCCCGTCTACCTTCTTAGCCATCAGAATAACTTCGGCCTCAATTTCAGCTGCTCTTAAAGCTGCAGTCGTATCAGTAGAAAAATACGGATTTCCTGTTCCGGCCGCAAATATTACGACTCTTCCTTTTTCCAGGTGTCTGATGGCTCTCCGTCTAATATAAGGCTCGGCTACTTGGCGCATTTCAATGGCCGACAGGACCCGGGTCGGTACCCCACGACTTTCCAGAGCGTCTTGTAGAGCCAGGGCATTGATCACTGTTGCCAACATACCCATATAATCAGCAGTAGCTCTGTCCATGCCTCTAGCACTGCCGGCTACTCCACGCCAAATATTCCCACCACCAACTACAATGGCGGTCTGGATGCCGATAGATACGATCTCCTTTACTTGTCGAGCGATAGAATCTAAAATTTTATGTTCCAACCCATAACCAAGCTCGCCGGCTAATGCCTCCCCGCTGAGCTTAATCACCACTCTTTTATATTTAGGTGATTCCATAGGGGAAAATACCTCCATTTCTGCTACTTCTACACAAATGTCAAAAAATCCTCTTTTTAAAGGGGTGGGGTAAATTTTTAAAAAGAGAACACACAAGTGTTCTCTTAAGCTTACTCTTTGATTTGTGCCATAACTTCTTCAGCAAAGTTTGCTTGTTTTTTCTCTATCCCTTCGCCCAACTCATAACGGACGAAACGGCGTATATTGATGTTTTCACCAATCTGAGCAATTTTTTCGGTTAACAACTGTTTAATGGTGATATCGTTGTCTTTGATAAAAGGCTGCTCCAGCAGGCATACTTCCTTATAGAATTTTTCAATTCTGCCTTCTACCATTTTTTCTACAACCTTTTCAGGCTTACCTTCATTTAAGGCTTGTGCTCTCAAAATCTCCTTTTCCTTCTCAATGATTTCTTGGGGAACCTCTTCTTTACGAACATATTCAGGTTTGGCTGCCGCAATCTGCATAGCGATGTCTTTAACGAACTCCCTGAAACCTGGAGTCTTGGCTACGAAGTCAGTCTCACAGTTAACTTCCACTAAAACACCGATCCTGCCGCCGCCATGTATGTAGGATTCAACAAGGCCTTCTGCAGCAATACGGCCAGCTTTTTTAGCAGCCGCAGCCAGTCCTTTCTCTCTCAGGTATTCGATAGCTTTATCCATATCCCCGTTCTTTTCCATAAGGGCCTTTTTGCAATCCATCATACCCGCACCGGTACGTTCCCGCAATTCTTTAACCATTTCCACAGTAATCATACTACACATCCTCCTGTTACTATTTAACTAGTAGTATTTCCCGGGGGAGCTAAATATAACTTAAAGTACAGAAGAAAAAGAGGTGACTAGGGGTACCAATTACCCCTCGGTCACCCCTCATTGTTACTCCTCTTCATTACCGACTTGCCCCTGATTTGCTTCCAATACCGCATCAGCGATCTTCGCCGTCAATAATTTGACAGCACGAATAGCATCATCGTTACCAGGAATAACATAGTCTACCTCGTCCGGGTCACAGTTTGTATCGACAATCGCTACGATAGGAATACCCAAACGTCTGGCCTCGGCTACTGCTATATGCTCCTTACGAGGATCTATGACAAATAAAGCACCGGGAAGACCAGGCATATCCTTAATTCCACCAAGAAATCTTTCCAGCTTTTCCTTCTCGGCTAAAAGCTTAGCCACTTCTTTTTTGGGCAGAACCTCAAATGTACCGTTCTTTTCCATCTCTTCCAGTTCTTTTAAGTATTGAATTCTTTTTTGAATTGTATGGTAGTTGGTGAGCATACCACCTAACCAACGTTCATGAACGTAGTACATACCGCAGCGTTCTGCTTCCTCTTTTACTGTTTCCTGGGCTTGCTTTTTTGTACCAACAAAAAGGATATGTTTACCCTCGGCTACGACACTACGAATAAATTCGTAGGCCTCTTCCACCTTTTTCACAGTTTTCTGCAGATCAATAATATAGATGCCATTACGTTCAGTGAAAATATAGGGTGCCATTTTAGGGTTCCAACGACGGGTTTGGTGACCGAAATGAACGCCTGCTTCCAACAGCTGCTTCATAGAAATAACAGACATTTACTACACCTCCTTCCCCTTTAGGTTTCTCCGCCGCTATCTTCATTTTTACTCCAGACCAACCGGCACCATGAAGTAAATCAAATAGCGTGTGTATTTAACACCAATTGTTAGTATAACAAAAACCATTGTTTATGACAAATGTTTTTCGCAATTTATTTGGCATTAGATTTATAGTTTTCCATTTTCTCCTGTAAACTCAGTTTGAGGGCAATTTCACCCTGAGTCATATTCAGTTTTTCAGCAATTTCTCTTACGGACATTCCCATTCTCAGTAAATCTGCAGGAGTTTTGTCTTGCTTTTTCGAGGGATTTTTTTCTAAATCTATGAGCGGTGTTTCTACAGAAGGAGGAACTTTGCTTTTCTTCGTAACGATATTCCCTTCTTTTCCAGGTAACACTAAAGTGTTTTTTTCAAAAAATTCCATAGCCTTTCTGGCTTCGGATAGTTTACTTTCTAATTCATCTAAAATCAGGTTGGTAAGTTTACTGTTTTCCTCTACCAGGGTTTCGATGTTTTTTTGTAAAATTCTGTTTTCTCGGTTGATTTTCTGTAATGTATTCATTTTCCTCCCAATAAATACAACGAGGAGAATATTGCATATTAGAATAAAAATGTTTAAAAATGTCATGAAAAAACCTCCGGGCCCACACTAAATTTTAATATCAAAAATCTTTCCAATATTTTCCTGGTAGTTAACCGTAGCCATCTCTTCTTCTTTATCATTTTTTGTGTTCCGGGGTCGTTCTTTATTACCTTTTTCTTTTTTTTGGCCATCGTTAGAAACAGTTTTGTTTTCAGTAGAATTTGTCTGCTGCACAGCTTGCATTTTATTTTTGATATCCTGCTGCACTACCTGGGCCAGAACTTGTTGTTCCAATTGCTGTTGCTGCTGGAGGTTCCTCTGGATTTTATTTACCTGACCAACCCTGGGTACCAATACTTGCATATCAACAGGATTGACAGTCATCATCTTTACCTCCTAACCCGTTATGGGATAAGGCTTAACATCAAGACCATCCAGCTTTAGTACAACTTTTCTTAATTCATCCCTTACCGTATAAGTAGCCTTACCGATAAAAATTACGACGCCAGGATATAAAGTATTTTCTACTCGTACTCTTGCATTAACCATATCCTGGAAAACCTCTTCCAGTTTTGCCTTTCTATTGCCAAGTTCTTCATTTTCCTGGGTGATTTGATATAGTAATCTGATAAGTTTTAATAATAAGCTGTTTTTATCAGGAGGAAGCTCACCTATTCTGTGTTTTACTTCCTGTAACATTTTTAGGGCCTTCTGGGCTTTTTCATAGTTTTCTGCGTTTAGTGCAAGTTTTTGGCTGATCTCCTTATATTCCTGACGCAATTCAGGACGGACACCTACTTCCAGAGTTGTGACAGTAGCTAGATTCGAGCCGATATTTTTGGCTATAATTTCCTTGACAGCACTGCACTGACCTCCAACAATAAGCCCTTTTTTACCCCCTACGGATATTTTTTGAGAAGCCAGAACTGTACTGTGCATAATGGCCTCAGTAACAATCACATCACTACCGCTGTTAATATAGCCGTGTTCAATAGAGCGAGCGTAGACACAACCTTTGGCTGTGACCTTACCTTTGACAATGCCCTTCTTAACCTGAACATGGCCATCAGCAATCACTTCCCCTTCCAAATTACCGGCAATCTCCACATCTCCCCCGGATTCAATCTGGAAGCCATGCTTGACACTGCCATAGACTTTGACATTACCGGGAAACTTAATATTACCGGTAGCAAAGTCCACATCCCCACGCACTTCATAAATGGGGAAAACATTTATTTTATTATTGGTCATGACCACATGACCATCGACTACAGCAATTAAAGCGGTATTGTTGTTAATGGCCTGGGTGTTCAATCCCAGGGGCAAACGAACATCTTTGCCGTCTGTTGCTTTGACATTTTCCCCATAAATGTTTTTACCATCTACGCCCCGGGTAGCAGGTATTTTTTCTGCTAGTAAGGTACCCGCCTGCACCAATTGAATCAGATTAAGGTTATAAAAATCCACACTTCCATCCTCTAACTCCCGTGGTTTAATATCTAAACCTTTAGGATTAAAATGATAAATTAGTTTAGCGTTTTCACCATTTTTACATTCAATTCCCGAGGCAATTAACCATTCCTTGAATTCCCCTTGTTCACTAACAATTTTCGCAAACAGGTCAGTTCTGATACCCTCAACAATGCCATGTTCACTGAGGACCTTTGCTATGTCTTCTGCTTTAAAGCGCTGTTTATTTAAAGCGGGGTAAACCTGCAGGTAAGCTTTTGTTTTATCGGGAGTCACCTTTACTTTAAACAGGGGATCCAAATATAAACCATCCAGAAGAGGGGAAATTTTATGCTCAGTTCCATCAGCTGCCTCATAGATTTTTTCTATTTTATTTTCCTCAAAGGGGATTTTTCTCTTTCTAAAATCAATAAAGATATCTTCCAGCGCAACGGGAAAAAGGATGGGTTCTTTACTTATTTTTAAGTAAATCCCGTCATCTTTGATAGTTAAATGATAGTTGCGGCCTGATGAATTTACGTTTTGCTCTTGCATAAGCTGTGCCCTCCCTTACCCTAATAATGTTTTTTTCAATCTGGAAAGCTTCCCCCGCAGACGAAAAATAGCTTTCGTATGTATTTGTGATACTCTTGCATCTGACAGTTCCAGGACACGGGCAATCTCTTTATTGTTTAAATCATGATAGTAAAAAAGACTGATCACAAGTTTTTCTTTTTCGGGAAGTTCTTCTACGGCTTTGGCCAAAATCATTTTGGTCTCATTATTTTCCGCTACCTGCACCGGGTTAGGACTAAGATGATCTGTAACATGCTCCTTTAAGGATATTTCATGTTCCTCTGTCACAGGTTCATCCAAAGAGATGACGGTATATAAATAAGTGTTTTTTAACCAGCGTTCCAGTTCTTCCAGCGTAATGTTTAATTCCGCTGCCACCTCTTCATCGCTGGCATTACGTGCCAGCTTCATTTCTAATTTTTGATAGGCCTGTTCCAAAAGTCTGGCCTGGCGACGAATATTTACAGGGATCCAATCTTCCTTCCTTACCCCGTCAATAATGGCACCCTTTATTCTTTTTCCGGCAAATACGGGGAAGGGAATACCCAGTTTAGGATTATAACGGTCTATGGCTTCCAGAAGGCCAAAGATTCCGTAACTGAATAGGTCCTCTTTCGTAATATGGGATGGCAGGTAATAAGAAACCTTGTTGGCGATTTTCTGTACCAGTGTTACATAATGTAAAATAAGTTGTTCTTTGAGTGCAGGGCTATTCTCATTCACGTAATTTTGCCAAAGTTCCTGAGGTTCTGATTTCATTTTAGACTCCCCTGTCTAGACAACTTTTTCTCCTTTACTGATTGTTTTAATCAACAGTTGACCATTGACAGTATAGAATTCAATGGTTCTACCAAAATTGCCCCCCGTATCTTCCGCTAAAATTCTTATTTTCTCCTCTTCGAGACACTTTTTTACTGCTTCTGTATTACGTTCACCGATACGCATAACTTGACTTGCCCCGGGGAAATTAAACATCTGGGCACCACCGGCAATTTTGGCTACCAGGCGGGACTTTACAGCTCCCAATTTAACCATCTCTTCTATTAAAAGGATTACTCCTGTATCAGCGTATTTGGCTTTATTTTGTACATTGCGGGACTGGGTGCTGTCCGGCAGCATGATATGGGCCAACCCTCCCACCTTAGTAGTAGGGTCCCACAGGCAAACTCCCACGCATGACCCCAATCCCGTTGTAATTAATGTCGTGGGGGCCGGTGCGGCTTTTAAATCGGCCATCCCAACTTTTATGGGTTCTATCGTCATTATAACACTCCCAGCGTACGCAATAATAACTCCAGGGTTTTGGGCTCGGGCAATAAAAAGAAGTGACCGTTAATATGCCTTTCCTGTTCTATAAATACATTTTCGACCACTAAAGCATAGTCGCTAAATTCGCCTATTTGCTGAAGAACTTCGCCCAGGATGGCTCCAGCCATATCAATGGCCAGGGCAGGCACTGAAGGTGAATAAACTTGCTGTGTAAAAGAAGAAAGGGCATTAAGGTAAGAACCGGCCAAAATATTCACGATTTCCTTTAGCGCTGAAAAATGCATCTCATTTAAATCTTGAGTAGTTCCCAGGGGTTGTCCAAAAATTAGGTCAATAAATAAATTTACCTGATTTTTAGGAATTAGGAAGAGAATCCCCATGGGTGATTCCCCGTCCACCCTCATGTAGCCACCAGCAACTTCCGATTCTGCCCCGCCAAGATAATTCATAATCTGATTAAAGGGTGCAATATTGGCTTTAGGCACACTCATGTCAATTTTTCTTCCCAGCATCAGAGAAAGAGAAGTAGCAGCATTGCCGGCTCCAATATTGCTGATTTCCTTAAGGGCATCGAGCTGAATGGCATTTAGCTCACTAAAGTCTTTCATTTTATCGCTCCTATCCTCTTTGCTGCTCTATGCTAAAATCCAAAACTTTATCTAAATCAAGTATAATCAACAAGCGATCAGAAATTTTACCAATTCCTTTAACAAATTGATCATTGATGCCACCGACACTTTGGGGTTTTTCTATTTGCTCTGCCGAAAGGCGGATTACTTCCGTAACCAGATCTACGGTAAGACCAACAGTCACATCTTCCAGGCGGAAAATAATGATGCGGGCGGTATCAGTAGTTTCTACCTGGGGAAGATTAAAGCGCTTGTGGGAATCAATAACAGGTATAACCGTGCCCCGTAAATTGATAACACCCTTAACAAAGGGCGGAGCCTTGGGAACCCGTGTGATGTGGGTCCAGCGTATGATCTCCTGTACAGCTAAAACATCTACGGCATATTCTTCGTTGCCCAATTTAAAGGCCACCAGTTGAATTTCATTGACTATATTTCCCTGATTCTTATTATCCATGGGAAAATCCTCCTCAGAATAAAGTGCCGATATCAAGAATTAAAGAAACTTTGCCATCACCCAGAATGGAGGCTCCTGCTATACCTGGTAAACCGGTAAGCAACTTACCTAGAGAATTGATGACAATTTCCTGCTGTCCAATAAGTTCATCAACCACCAGACCTACCTGCTGCTCACCTTTTCTAACGACAACCACATACAGCTCTTGCTGTTCTTTATTGCCGGGAACCGCCAGGAGATTTTTGATAAACAAGAGGGGAAGCACTTTCCCTCTTAAGACCATCACTTGTTGTCCCTGAATATTTTTGATATGATCCGCTTCCAGATTGGTAGTTTCATCAATATTGCCAAGGGGGATGGCAAAGGTCTCATCCTGAACCTTTACTAATAAGGCCTGAATAATAGCCAGGGTTAAGGGAAGTTTTATCACAAATTTAGCCCCCTGCCCCTGTTTTGTTTCTAAGTGAACCTGTCCACTTAAAGCCTGGATCTTACTTTTAACCACATCCAGACCCACACCGCGGCCTGAGATGTCAGTAATGGTTTTTGCCGTGGAAAAACCCGGTTCAAAAATCAGGTTGACAATGGCCTGATCATCCATATTTTCTGCCTGGGCAGGTGTAATCAGGCCGTTCTTGAGGGCTTTTTCTTTAACCGCATGGATATTAATGCCTTTACCATCGTCTTCCACCACGATTACAACCTGGTTTCCTTCATGGCGTGCGGCTAATTTTAACATACCTTCCCTGGGTTTATTGGCTTTAATCCTTTCTTCAGGCGCTTCCAGGCCATGGTCAATGGCATTGCGAATTAAATGAACCAGGGGATCACCAATTTCATCAATCACAGTACGGTCTAATTCCGTTTCTTTACCTTCCAGGATAAGGTTCACTTCTTTTCCCAGTTCTTTGGCCAAATCCCGGACCATGCGGGGAAATCTGTTGAACACCTGTTCAATAGAAACCATACGCACATTTTGTACTACATTTTGCAAGTCTGTGGCTATCCGGTCAATCTGTTCAATGGTTTCATTCAACCCCATGGTATTATTAGTAAGATAGATCTGCTCAAGACGGGTCTTGTTAATGACTAATTCACCCACAAGACTCATCAGTTTATCTAAACGCCCAATATCCACCCTTACCGTCTGGTGTATGCGCTGTTTTTTATCGGCATTTGGTTTATGTTCCTCTTTAGCGTTATGAGCACTGCTGCTGGCGCCATGAATTTCTTCATAAGGCTGGGAACTGGGTTTATATTTGCCAAGGGAAACAATGTTAGTCAATTTTATTTCAGAGATACTGTCTAGCTGTCTGCTTATTTCTTCTTTTTCATGACGTGTAATGAGAACTAGGGAAATGTTGTTCTCAAACTTTTCATCCTCAATATCCTGCACACTGGGCCGGGAGGCAATAATCTCACCCAAGGCTTCCAGGTTGCGAAAGACCATAAAAGCCCTTACGCCTTTCATCAGACATTGCTCATCAATGTAAATTTTCAGTTCATAGGCTTGATAGCCCTTTTCTAAAGCGGCATTAATTAAGTTTTTTTCATACTCATTGAATTGTATAGCGGGATCTGCTGCAGGTCCGGGATTTTCCATGTTTTGTCTTGCCGGAACGGATACACTCTCCCCTTTTTCCAAAAGAGCCAGACTGGCTGCCAATTCCACAATGGCAGCTTCAGGTTCTCTTCCTTCTCTGATACTGCCAACCATATTTTCCAGAGCATCAACACATTGAAAAAGAGCATCAATTATTTCCGGACTTAAACTCAGTTTCCTCTCACGTAATTTCTCCAGAAGGTTTTCCATCTGGTGTGTCAATTGGGCAATGGTATCAAACCCCATGGTAGCTGACATACCCTTTAGGGTGTGGGCTGCACGGAAAATCTCGTCCAGTAGATCTAACCTTTCCGGATTATTCTCCAGAGCAAGCAGGCTTTGGTTTAGGTTTTGTAAATGCTCCAGGGCTTCTTCCAAAAATAAGTCTAAATATTGATTCATATCCATAAGCAACACCTCCATTTTATCTCAGGGCTTGTAGAATTCGCTCGGCGATCTCCTGAACCGGCACTTCATAATCCACAGCACCTAACTGCCTGGCTGCTTTAGGCATACCATAAACGACACATGTTTCAGGACTTTCTCCTATATTAATGGCACCCGCTTTTTTTAGAGCCAGCATTCCCTGGGCACCATCCTGCCCCATGCCCGTCATAATCACGCCAATTTTCGGAGCATTAATCCTGGCTACAGATTGCATCATAACATCCACCGAAGGCCTGTGGCCATTAACATTGGGCCCTTGATGCAAATGGATAAATAATTTATCTTGTCTCGGCTGTACTTCCATGTGATAATTACCTGGCGCAATAAAGGCAAAACCACATTTTACCTCATCTCCCTCTTCCGCTTCTTTGACGGTTAAGGGTGAAATGGCATCCAAGCGTTGCGCCAGGGATTTGGTAAAACCCGGCGGCATATGCTGTACAATCAACAAGGCAGTATTTAACCCTGCAGGTATCCTGCTGATTACTTCATGCAGGGCTTTGGGTCCACCGGTGGAAGTACCGATGGCTACCAGGGTCAAAGCGTTAGTCGTAGAGGTTCTTTTCAGATAATTTTTTTTCTCTACACCTAAGGTATCCTGCTGGCAGTTTTTGTATTTATGCCGCGGTATTTCCGCGGCCATTTTAATTTTATTAATAATTTCTTCTTGGGATTTCCCTATGTCTAAAGAAATGGACCCTCCCGGTTTAGCTAAAAAATCAACTGCTCCCCTCTCCAGGGCCCTGATGGTGGCACTGGCCCCTGCCTTGGTTAAGGCAGACAGCATAATCACCGGTACGGGATACTGTTCCATGATTTTTTCCAGGGTAGAAAGCCCATCCAGCACCGGCATCTCCACGTCCAGAGTGATAACGTCCGGTTGCAGGGTTACGGCTTTCTGTAATGCTTCCTCACCGTTACGGGCAGTTCCCACCACTTCCAGTTCTTGATCACTGTTAATGATATCACTCAAAACTTTCCGCATGAAAGCTGAATCATCGGCCACCAAAACCCGTATCTTTTTTTTTGTGTTATGCAATCAGAGCAGCCCCCTTTTTCTCAGCTCGATTTGGCGTTGGAAAACATATTTGATAATACGGCCTCTGGCCTTTTCGGAAATACTTATAAATTTTATACCAACAAGATAGCGCTGGATTCCACTTACATCGGTTTCCAGATTAAGCCATGCCACTTTGCCACGGGCCCTGATTTCCTCATTTTCCAGAGAAAAACTAATATCTACTTCAATTTCTTTCGTAAAAGGGGGCGATTTGGTAAAAATTAACATCAGTCCTCCACCACTGATATCCTTAGTTACGCATTTTATCTCCTGGTAACCGGACTGGGGATGAACGAAGCTGGCGATAACTTCCAGGCTTAAAGGTACCCGCACGAAATCTCGCTGTTGAATTCTATTAATGCATGGGGGAACTGCCAAGTGTAAAAGCGGTAAGCGAAGATTACTTCTTTTTATAACTTTAGTTTGAAAATTGTAGGCAGAACAGTGGTCCCATACCGTTACCAACAATGATGTATCAACAGGTATAGGTACAGTAACCCTATCTTTTATGGGTGCAACGACAATGATTTCATTGTCATGAATATTTTCAATCCTACTAGGATAACGTTCTATTTGGCCGTTTTCGTCCATTAGCTCAATTTGTATGCGTTGATTTACTTTTAGTATGTTTTCAATATCCATAATGGTTCACCTATTTTAAAAAGTTCGCAACCCTGTGAAAAAAAACTTTAAGTCCATTGTAAAGGGGCGGTTTATACTCCTGGTTACAAATTTTTGCTGCCATTAAATAAATGTCTTGAGTAGCCTGTGTGTGGGGATAAGCAAGAGCAAAAGGCTGCTGTTCTCTGACAGCCTGAGCTACTTTGGGATCTTCATTCATGTATCCCAGAAAATCTAAAGAAGATTTCAAGAATCGATTTACAACTATTTTCAGTTTATTATAGGCCACATTGGCCTCGGCAGAAGAAAGAACCCTGTTCACCACGAGATTAACTTTACCCTGATAACGCTGCTGGCGAATAGTTTTAATGAGCCCATAAGCATCGGTCAGGGCTGTAGGCTCAGGAGTGGTAATAACGATAATTTCATCGGCAGCCAGGGCAAAGCTCAAAACACTGCGGGCAAGCCCGGCTCCAGTGTCAATAAGAAGAATATCCGCATCTCCTTCAAGTTGGCTAAGCTTGGCAAGAAAATGCTCCAGCTGCCAGTCCTTTAAATTGGCTAATTCGTGCAAGCCGGAACCACCGGGGATAATTTTCACTCCTTTGGGCCCTTCGCACATGATTTCCTTGATGGTTTGTTCCCCTGCCATGACATGAGCCAGATTATAGGCAGGGGATATCCCCAAAATCACATCTATATTGGCCAAACCTAAATCCGCATCTAACACGATTACTTTTTGTCCGAAGTCACATAAGGCAATGGCTAAGTTTAAAGTAAAATTCGACTTGCCTACCCCACCCTTACCACTGGTAACAGTTATGATTCTGGTTATCTTTGTCTCACCATTTATCTGGGCCTGTAAGTTGCTTTTCATCCGTTGTGCCAATAAACGCAGATTTTCGGCCTGATTGTTCATAACGAGTTACTCCTTTACCAGTAATTGCGCAAGTTTGATGGGGTCAGCTATTTCAATATCGTCCGGAATATTTTGTCCGTTGGTAAAATAGGAAAGGGGCAGCTTGTTGCGACAGGCTATGTTATAGATGGGACCGAAGCTTGACGTTTCGTCCAATTTGGTAAAAATTAAGCGATTAATATTTAAGTCCAGATAGGTATTGATGATCTCCAGCATATCCTGGTATTTGGCCGTACTGGAAAGCACCAGAAAGGTATGGTCAGGATTGGCTATTTCCAGGTAACTTTTTAGTTCCGTAATCTGCATGATATTTTTATGGCTGCGTCCTGCCGTATCCAGGAAAATAATGTCTTTATCCTTAAGCTCCCCGATGCATTCTCTTAAATTTTGCGGGGTAAACACAACCCTAACGGGTATACCCATAATTTCTCCAACTGTTTTTAACTGTTCCACAGCTGCGATACGATAAGTATCCACCGTAACCAAAGCCACCTTTTTACGTTCCATAATGGCATACATGGCTGCCAGTTTAGCGATGGTAGTGGTTTTGCCCACTCCGGTAGGACCTACCAGAGCACAGAGTAAGGGTTTATCTTGCCTGTTTTTTCCTAAAACAATGGGTTTACTTTTTTTCAGTGATCTTAAAATATTTGTTAAGAAAATTTGCTCCAACTGTTCCGGTGTAAGCTCTGGCTGCAGGTTCACTTGCTGCAGCGTTGTTTTTACAATTTTCTTGGCGATTTTTTCCTCAACTTCTTGTTTAATTAAACGTTGGTATAAATTCTGTCCTAGCCTGGGAAACTGGGGTATTTGAGCAACTTGCTCAATTTGCTCTACCATCTCCTGCATCAAATTTTTCATTTCTTTCAACTCATAAGTGAAGAGCGAGGATGTTTTGACCGGGGGCATGCTTAGGTTTGTTTCGGAATCACCCCTGTTTTCCTCCCAGGTTACCAAGGGTTTGGCGACCTGAAATACCGGCTGTATATTGGGTTTAGGCTGTTCCAGGGCTGCCGTCACTTCCACATAACTTTTGGCAAAAAGACCCAAAAATCCCCCTTCTTTAAAATGGCGAGTATGAAGAATGACAGCATCATTACCCATTTCGTTTTTTACTTTAGCCATGGCTTCCTGCATGTTTGTAGCCACGAAACGTTTAACCCGCATTTACATCTTCACCATCCCCACTGATTCTACCTCCAGGTGGCTGGGTATTTCATTATAAGACACTACAGGAAGACTGGGGGCTACCCGTTCGATTAGTTTGCGAAAATAAGGCCTGATCATCGGATTAGCCAAAACCACCAATTGTTTGCCTAAATACCCAGTCTTTTCCATAATCCCCGTTAACTGCCGAATAATTTCCTGGGCAGTGGCAGGATTGATGGCAAGATAGGCCCCATGTTCGCTCATCTTTATACTGTCCTTCACTACTTCTTCCACCAGCGGGTCCAGGGTAATACAATATAATTTACCTTCTTCATCGCTATAAAGCTGGCCAATCTGTCTTGCTAATTTTTGCCGGACATATTCCGTCAAAATATCGGTATCTTTAGTGACAGTACCCCAATCACCCAGTGCTTCCAGGATAGAGACCATATCTCGAATGGGAATGCGTTCCTTTAACAGGTTAGCAAGCACCTTATGTACATCAGCCAGAGAAAGGACGTTGGGAACAACTTCCTCCACCACCGCAGGATATTCTTTTTTCACATTATCCAGCAAGGCTTTGACATCTTGCCTGCTCAAGATCTCCGCAGCGTTATTTTTCAGGAATTCTGTCAGATGGGTGGCAAGCACTGAAGGAGGATCAACCACAGTAAAACCAAGGAGTTCAGCCTGCTCCCGCACTGATTCGCTGATCCATTTTGCCGGCAAACCAAAGGCAGGCTCCCGGGTGGGTATTCCCGGTATGTCAGCGTCTCCTCCCATGGCCAGATAATGATTCAGCATGATTTCACCCCGGGCTAAAGGTACACCCTTTAATTTCAGTAAATATGTATTAGGCACAAGCTGCATGTTATCACGTATGCGAATAGGCGGGATCACCAGGCCTAATTCTACAGCACACTGCCGCCTGATCATGACCACCCTTTCCAAAAGATCTCCTCCTTGTTGGGTATCCACCAGGGGGATTAAGCCATATCCCAATTCCAATTCGATAGGATCCAGCTGCAAAAGGGAATACACACTGTCTGGTTTCTTTATTTCTGCCACTTCGGCTTTCTCCGCTTCTTTGGCTTCCTCCCGGAGAATAGTCCGTTTAGCCTGATACATGAGATAGGCTAAGATGGCCAAACCAAAACCTAATAAGAAAAAGGGCAATTTGGGCAAACCGGGAACGAGTCCCAGGAAAAGCAGGACACCGGCAGCAATAGAGAGTACTTTGGGCTGGGAAAAAACTTGTGCCGTTAGATCATCACCCAAACTGTTATCCGAAGCAGCCCGGGTGACAATAATGCCCGTGGCAGTGGAAAGCAATAAGGCCGGTATCTGGCTGACAAGCCCATCACCAACGGTCAGCAAAGTATAAACCTGGGCTACCTCCTTTATACTGCCCATTTCTTTTTGGAGGAGCCCCACTGCCATGCCTCCCAAAATATTGATGATGGTAATCACAATACCGGCAATGGCATCTCCTTTCACAAACTTACTGGCTCCGTCCATGGCACCATAGAAATCGGCTTCCCGTTGAATGGTTATTCTTCTTTTGCGCGCTTCATCTTCAGAAATCAAACCGGCATTCAAATCGGCATCGATGCTCATTTGTTTTCCGGGCATGGCATCCAGGGTAAAACGGGCGGCCACTTCCGCTACACGTTCAGCACCTTTGGTGATAACTATAAATTGAATAACGATCAAAATTAAAAAGATAACCAACCCAACAAAAGGGTTTCCGCCAACCACAAATTGTCCAAACTGCTGTATCACCTGCCCGGCATTTCCCTCCAGCAAAATTAGACGGGTTGAAGAAACGTTTAAGGATAACCGGTACAAGGTCATTACCAGGAGTAAGGAAGGGAAGACGGAAAAATCCAGGGGTTCCCTGTTATACATGGATACAAGCAGAATGACCAGGGAGCAGGTGATATTGAAGACCAACAAGACATCGAGCAGCCGTGGATTCAGTGGAATAATCATCATGATGACCATAGCAATAATCCCTACTGCTACGATAATGTCGGTATGCCGCATTAATTTATGAGTTAGAGGGGTCGTTGACATTGTTTTCTCTCCTAAGTTCGCCGCTTCATTCTATAAACATAGGCCAATACCTCCGCTACAGCCTGATATAATTCGGCAGGAATGGCCTCTCCTATTTCTACTTTTTGATACAATAACCTGGCCAGGGGTATATTTTCTACTATCGCCACGTTATTTTCCCGGGCGATTTCTTTAATCTTCAGGGCGATCTGATCCTGCCCTTTGGCTACGACTACAGGGGCAGTCATGTGGTCTGTGTACTGTAAAGCTACAGCATAGTGAGATGGGTTCGTAATTACAACGGTGGCTTTAGGCACTTCCTGCATCATGCGCCGGGTGGCCAGCTGACGCTGCCGTTCTTTTATTTTCGCCTTTAACTGGGGATCTCCCTCTATGGTTTTGTATTCCTCTTTAATCTCCTGTTTGCTCATTTTTAAGGATTGTTCATATTCATAGCGCTGGTAAGCAAAATCAAGGACGGCCAGGATCAGCAAAACCAGGATAATGCGCCAAAGCCCAGAGAAGATGACATCACCCACCACCGTGATGGCGCTCATGAGAGGATAATCCATTAAGACGGTGAGGCGGGGAAGCTGTTCCAGCAGAAAAGAAACAGCAATAAAACCCACTAAAACAGTCTTTAAAACAGACTTTACCAGTTCAGTCAGGGCCCGCTTGGATAGAATTCGTTTGAAACCGGAGATGGGATTTATCCTGTTTAAATCAAACTTTAAGGGTTCTGTGGTAAAAAGGAGACCTACCTGCCCCACATTGGCCACATATCCCGCCACTAAAGCCGTGAGAACAACAGGACCTGCCATTTTCAAAGTAAATAAAAGTACCTCATAGATCAAAAGTGAGGCATTTTCTACCGTCAGGTCATTTCCGGCGTAGTTAAAAACATTAGCAAAAAATGCTTTGAATTCTACCATCATCTGGGGAAGCCACATCTTGAGCACCAGAAGCGACAAGGTCAGAACGATAACTGTAGTGATCTCATTACTTTTACTGACCTGCCCCTTTTTTCTGGCTTCCTCTCTTCTACGCGGCGTGGCTTTTTCCGTTTTTTCCCCAGCAAAAAGCTGTAAATTGATTTTGAAATGATTATTCATACCAGAACACTCATGATCTTATAGGTTTGTTGAATTAAATCCAACAGCAAAGTATTTAAAAGATAAACATAAAAGGGAATGACGACGATGAGAATGGCAAAACCCAAAAGGATTTTAGCAGGCATGCCCACCATGAAGATATTCATTTGGGGAATGGTCCTGGACATAATACCCAGGATAAAATCAGCAGCCAGGAGTGCGCCTACCAGCGGTAGGGATAACTTAAAGCCAAGTTCAAAGATATTGCCGAATAAACTAATCATACTCTGGTAAAGTTCCGGACGAAGCGAGAGACTGCCAATGGGGATGAACTGAAAACTTTCGAAAAGGGCTTGCAAAAACAGATGATGCCCGTCAATCTGCAGGTATACTAAGAGGGCCAGGATGTATTTAAAATTACCCAACAGGGGAGCTTGCACACCACTCATGGGGTCAATGACATTGACAATACCAAAACCCATTTGAGTATCAATAATTTGGCCTGCCAACTGAACAGCGGCAAAGAAAAACTGGGTCATCAGGGCCAGAATAAAACCGATTAAAAACTCGGAAATAAAAATTAAGGTATAGGCCAGAAAACTTTCCGGAACCATGAAATCATCAGCAACTCCCAGTTTCCAGGCCAGGAAGGATAGAATTAAAGCCAGGGCACCTTTCCAGAGAGCCGGAATACCCCTTGTGCTGAAAATCGGAGCAAAGGCCAAACCAGAAAGACGTGCCATGAGAATTAAAAACTTGTCATTTTGCTGTAGAAAGACAGTTAATAGGTCCATAATACTTCCTTATTCATTCCTCAATACATTAAACGGGGTATTACCGCAAACAAATTGCCAGTAAAGGCAATTAGTAAATTGAGCATCCAGGGGCCGAAAATGATTAAACTCAAGAACACTACCACAATCTTAGGCACAAAAGTCAACGTCTGTTCCTGAATTTGAGTTGTAGCCTGGAAAATGCTCACCAAAAGGCCAACAAGGAGACTGGCTCCTAGGAGTGGTCCTGCCAAAAGGAGAATAGTGTAAACAGCTTCCCGGCCTAAATAAATAATAAACTCCTGAGACATGGGTTCTATCCTCCCTCATCAGACTAACGGAAGCTCATGATCAAGGTTTGCACGACCAGATTCCAACCATCCACCAGGATAAACAAGAGAAGCTTAAAAGGCAACGAAATCATCATGGGAGGAAGCATCATCATCCCCATGGACATTAAGGTACTGGAGACAACCATATCAATGACAATGAAGGGAATATAAATGATAAAGCCTATTTGGAAAGCGGTTTTAAGTTCACTGATGGCAAAGGCGGGAATAATCACGTAAGTGGGAACTTCCTGAATACTATTAGGCTTATTCATTTTAGCCAAGTTAACGAATAAGGCCAAATCTTTTTCCCTGGTCTGTTTAACCATAAAATCACGGAGCGGAGCCATCCCTCTAGTTAAGGCTTCTTCTTGCGTAATAGCTCCCTTAAGATATGGCTGGAGAGCGTTTTGATTGACTTCGTTCCAGACGGGAGCCATGACAAAAAAGGTTAAGAAGAGAGCCAGTCCAATTAACACCTGGTTGGGCGGCATTTGTTGCGTGGCCAGGGCATTTCTCAGAAAAGAAAAGACAACAATGATCCGGGTAAAAGCTGTCATTAGAATGAGAATGGCCGGGGCCAGGCTTAAGATAGTTAAAAGGGCCAGGATCTGTAAGCTTAGGGCAATATCCTGGGGCTTCTCCGACGTACCCACATCAATACCTATTTGGGGAATAGGTAAAGGAGCAGCTAATGCGGTGAAAGGGATCAGGAGCAATAATACTATCGTGACTATCAAAAGTTTTTTCATCCTACTCATCATGCTCTCCTCTTTTTACCGCACTGTACATGCGCTGGGCACGATCAATCTGTTCTTTTAACTGCCGTTCAAAGGAGTTTATCTCATCTTTCCCTGGACCTTGACCGACTGTTTTCCAGAGTTCCTTCATCCTGAACAAACCGCCTTTTAGGGATTCCGGACGATTCATCATACTGTCTTTTAGCGCCAGCCAGGTGCTGTTATCGGGTTCAATTTCCTGCAGGATGTTAATTTGCCCTTCACTTACGCCCACAACATAAATCCTGGAGAATATTTGCATCAGGTAGATACCTCTGTTCATACCTAGCGCTTGATAATCATAAATTTCAATCCAGCGCTTTTGTCTCTGTTCAAGACTCTGCTGTTTTTTGAGAAGCTTAAGCATTCCGTAGGTTAATAATAGGATCAGCGCGAGACTTATGATGATGCGGAAGAATAACCCTGCCACACTGGGAAGCTTGGCAATTTCTTGCGTCGAAGCATCAGTTTGTGCAGTTAATATTAACGGAAATATGTCTATGAATAAGATTTTGTACACACTAACTCCCCTTTACGGCAAAAACTATCCGCCTTAGCCCAAGGCCTTTTTCACGGCTTCTAACACTCTTTCAGGCTGGAAGGGCTTTACAATAAAATCCCTTGCCCCGGCCTGAATAGCATCGATGACCATAGCCTGCTGCCCCATGGCACTGCACATAACAATACGGGCATTAGGATCAAACTGCTTAATCTTTTTTACAGCCGATATCCCGTCAAGTTCGGGCATGGTAATATCCATGGTAACCAGGTCGGGGCGCAGGTCCTTATACTTATCTACGGCAATTTGTCCATTTTCAGCTTCACCTATCACATCATAACCATTTTTTGTCAGGATGTCTTTTAACATCATCCTCATAAAAGCTGCGTCATCAACAATCAGTATTTTGAATCCCATTTGTGCTCCTCCTTTAATTCATCGTGTCTATTGTAAATTTTTTACCCTTTCTATAGGTGAAACAATTTCCGTGACTCTTACACCAAAATTTTCATCAATGACAACAACTTCACCTTTGGCCAAGAGCTTTCCGTTTACCAGGATATCCACAGGTTCACCAGCCAGTTTATCCAATTCGATAATAGACCCCGGGGCCAATTCCAGTATTTCCCTGATTTTTTTGTGGGTACGGCCCAGTTCAACGGACAGTTGGAGACTGACATCCATAATCAGGTTAAGATTGGGAGGGACATTCATTTGGTTCATCTCATGATTCAGTGGCGCAAATTGTACGGGGGAAACGGAAACATGGGCCTGTGGTGGTGTTTCCGGCATAGCTTTGGTTTCGTGGATATAGGGTGGTGATACGGACTCTGCCTTTTTCGTAAATTCATTTTGTACTGGTTTTTGAGGGGGTTGATATTTGGACATATCATTTTTACCCAGAAGTTCTGCCACCATATCCTTAGCGAAAGACACAGGTATTAACTGCATCATTTCACTGTCTACCAGACCCTGAATGACAACCCGAAAAGATATTTTCACCAGGCTGTCGGGATACCCATCCATAATGTCCTGTTCCCGCAGGTCAATTAAATCCAGAGTCGGGGGCGAGATATCGATACGTTTATTCAACATCTGGGACATAGAAGTGGCCGCAGAACCCATCATTTGGTTCATGGCTTCGCTCACGGCGCTGATATGTAGGTCTGTAAGCTCCAGGGGAGGGTTACTGCCATCTCCCCCCATCATTAAGTCAACAATGACTCCCGCATCGTAGGTATGTATCACAAGAACGTTAGATCCTTTTAAACCGTGGGTATATTTCACATCAACCACCACATAGGGTTTGGGGTAATTTTCTCTGATGGCCCGCAGATTGGTGATGGAAATTTGTGGCGTAGTAATTTCAACTTTTTTCCCTAGCAGGTAAGACAAGGTAGTTGCCGCCGATCCCATGGAGATATTGGCCAGTTCACCTAAGGCATCTTTTTCCAAATCACTTAACGTATCAGGAAGTATTTCATTGCCAGAAGTATTTGAGGGCACAGTCCCCCTTAACAGGGCATCTATCTCCTCTTGAGACAGAATATTATTCATTATCTTCACTTCCCTCCTGTTGAATCCTGCTGATTTGCACAGCCAGCTTGCTGCCCAACAAACCAGGTTTGCCATAGAATTTCAGGCGCGACCCGGCATAAATTTCTATCTCAGAGTCCTTTTTTCTTTCTAAATCTATGACATCCCCCACCTGGAGTTCCAGTAATTCTTTTACGGTAAGCGTGGTTTTACCAAGCACAGCCGTAAGAGGAATCCTGGCTTTTTCCACCACTTGCTGGATAACTTTGGAACTGTCCTGATGCTGGGTCTTAATGTTCGTAGTAAACCAAAATTTCGTGTTAAGTTTGCCTGAAAGAGTCTCCAGCATTAAACAGGGCAGACAGATGTTGATTAAGCCTTCCGTTTCCCCTATCTGGGTATTAAGGGTAATGATGACCACCATCTCCAGGGGTGAAACGATTTGGGTAAATTGAGGGTTAATTTCGATGTTTTCTAAAAAGGCATCTACATGAACCAGGCTTGCCCAGGTTTCTGTAAAGAGAGAAAGTATTTTTTCGGCAATCCTTTCCATGACGTTTTTTTCGATTTCGGTCAGAGGTCTGCCTTTAATGGTACTAAAACCTGGACCGCCAAAAAGCCTGTCAATGATACTGAAACCGATAACGGGGTTAATTTCCAGGATGGCTTTACCTTCTAAAGGAGGTAGACTAAAAATATTTAAAATGGTGGGGTTAGGTATGGAACGGGTAAATTCCTCATATGTTACCTGTTCTACAGAAGCCACCTTTACCATTACCCGGGTACGCAGGCTGCCCGAAAGCAAGGTTGTGAGGAGGCGGCAAAAATTTTCATAAATAACCTCTATGGTATTCAACTGGTCTTTTGAAAATTTATTGGGACGGCGGAAATCATATACCCTGATTTTTTTTGTGTTTTGTTCTTCGCGAATTGCTTCAACATCAACTTCCCCCGACTGTAGGGCCGACAACAACGCATCTATTTCCGATTGGGATAAAATCTCACTCACTTACTCACCTCCTACCCAGCCTCGACCATATCAGTTCGAGATTAGCTAAATAAGAAACTTTTAAAGTACACTTTTTGTACTTTACCTTTCTCCAGAAAAGAATTAACGGCCTCCATTATCGACTCCTTCAGTTTTTCTTTTCCCTCAGGTGTGCTTAAAACCTCCAGGGATTGTTTAGCCAGCACTGTAATAATAGCATCCTGTAAGAGGGGCAGTTTTTCTTCCAGTTCTGATTTTACTTTACTGTTAGATAATTCTAAAGCAAATTGGGCTTTGATATAACGTTTTGTGGATTCGGAAAGATTTACCGTAAAAGATTCTGTCTCAAACATGGGACCCAATTGAACTTTTTTATTCTCTGTTTCCTGGCCCTTTGTGGGTTGGGACAGATTAACAATCCAAAAGACAAAAACACCAAGTATAAGAATGACTACAGCCAGTA
This sequence comes from uncultured Peptococcaceae bacterium, assembly GCA_964637385.1. GTDB lineage: Bacteria > Bacillota > Peptococcia > DRI-13 > DRI-13 > Thermanaerosceptrum. Next base: position 23,545 of record CAZWTM010000002.1, on the reverse strand, counting down.
ATATTAACCGTATGTTTTTGGCAAGGCCATCCTTGGTATTCATAGGAACACTTCCTTTGCTATTTGGGTTCATTTTTCATAAGACTTTCGCGAAGAATGACAATATCAACGCGGCGGTTCCTGCGGCGGTTCTCTTCACTATTGTTATTGGGGATTAAGGGACGGTATTCTCCATAGCCAACGGCTGATAATTTACGGCCGTCTAATCCTTGACTGATTAAAAACCTTAGCACGTTGGTAGCCCGTGTGGTGGATAATTCCCAGTTGGAAGGAAACTGGGGGGTATTGATGGGTAAATCGTCGGTATGTCCTTCGATACGGACAGCATTGGGTATGTCCTTTAAGATGCCACTGACATGCTTTAAAGTGGCTATAGACTCATTTAACAGGTCAGCCTTACCCTTGGCAAAAAGTACACTATCCTGAAACCTTAAAACTAAACCTCTTTCTTCCAAATTAACCGTGATTTGTTCCTGTAGACTTATCTCTTCCAGGTATGCTTCTAATTTTTTTTTAATCTCCTGGAGGTTCTGCATCTCTTTCTGGTATTGTAAATATTCATCCAAATCCTTCTTGCCTACCCCTTGACCACTCTCGGCCAGTTCCATGGCCGGCCCAGTAACTAAGGTATTACCGCCGTCCAATACACCTAAAGCCCCTTTGATGGACATGACCACAGCCTGCCATTTAACGGCATCAATGGATGAATAGGAGTAGAGCAGCACAAAAAAAGTAAGGATCAGTGTGACCATATCACCATATGTAGTGAGCCAAAGGGGAGCCCCCGGGGGAGGTGAATCCTGTTTACGCCTGCGCCTAACCATTGGTCGTACCCTCTTCTTTTAGCTTTTCTAAACGCATTCTTTCTTTGGGCTCCAGGAAAGCCTTCATTTTCTCACCCACAATACGGGGGTTTTCCCCAGCCTGGATCGAGAGGATCCCTTCAATCATGACTTCTTTAATTAACAACTCTTCACTGCTCCTGAGTTTTAACTTGCCCGCGATAGGTAAAAAAATCAGGTTAGCTAAGAGGGAACCGTAAAAAGTGGTGATTAAGGCTACGGCCATGCCGGGGCCTAATTTACTGGGATCATTGAGATCACGCAGCATGAGAATCAGGCCGATCAGGGTTCCCAGCATACCGAAGGCCGGTGCGCTGGCACCCATGGCTTCAAAGATCCCTGCTCCCACTTTATGACGTTCTTCTACAAAACTTATTTCCGTCTCCAGGATATTACGGACAAGCTCAGGATCGGTACCGTCTACAATCAACTGGATACCTTTCTTCAAGAATTCGTCTTTAGACTCTTCCGCTTCCGCCTCCAGGGCTAAAAGCCCCTCTCTTCTGGCTTTTTCTGCCAGTTTTACCAGAGTGATGATTACCTCTGCAGGTTTCTGGGTCTTTCCCTTAAAAACAACTTTCACTATATTCATCACACTGAGAATGTGGGAAACGGGATAATTGATAAGGGTGGCGGCCATGGTGCCACCCAACACAATCATCGCCGAAGACAAACTCCAAAAGGAGGATAGTTCACCTTCCACAAGAATTGAGGCTACAATTAAGATGATTCCTGATACTGCGCCAATAATCGTTGCGAGATCCATGAAACCCCCTCTTTCTACAGGGAAACTGCTCTATGGTAGATAGCTTGCTTGTAAGTAATGGTCTTTGCAATGATTTCCTCTACCGATTCTTTGACCACAAACTTTTTACCCGTAGTCAGCGTAATTACGGAATCGGGAGTAGCTTCCACTGTTTCAATCAGCTCGGCATTAACCGTAATGGCGTCACCGTTAAGTCTGGTAAGCGTAATCATCCTAACCCTCTTTCTGAAAAGCCCCCCACCTCAATAGGGGTGGGGGCCTTCCCTATTTGTTTTCATTATCTGCGCAGATTTACAAGTTCTTCTAGAATCTGGTCGGAAGTGGTGATCACCCGAGAGTTGGCCTGGAAGCCCCGCTGGGTAATGATCATATCCACAAATTCCTGGGAAAGGTCAACATTAGACATTTCCAAGGTCTCAGGCTTGATGATACCCCTACCGGAAATACCGGGGATCCCTTTATCGGGCTCGCCGGAGTTGTTGGAAACCTGGAAAAGGTTATTCCCGGCTTTTATCAGGCCAGATGGGTTCGTAAAAGTGGCAAGAGCTACCTGGGCCAGTTTGCGGCTTTGTCCGTTGGAGTAAGTTCCCGTAATTGTTCCCGTAATATCTACGCTAATGCCTTGAAGATCGCCCGGTCCATATCCATTTTGGCTGAAGGCCAAAGCGGTAAAATCTCCGGCAAATTGAGTGGTTTTAGTAAAATCAAGTGCTATTGTTAAATTATCTGCCCCTGCTATTGTGGTAGTAGCATCGGTAACAGTAGAAGAATCGAAAGTACCATCCGTATTATAAGTGATAGTACCTGTTCCGCTTGTTGTTAAAAAGTTGTTATCAATTTTGGTACGCACTTCCCAAGTATTGTCTGCGATTTTTGTATAAAAGACAGTTACTTGATGCGTATCACCTTTTGAGTCATAGGCTGTTATAGCCGAAGAAAAATTAGGTTTGTAATAAGTAATATCATAGGGACCTGTACCACCCGTAATATTTATTGTACCGTTATCATAATCCACAGTATAATGAATTCCTTCGGTTAATGTAGTTGATGTGGAATCAACAATTTCAATTTTTGTTACGGGCATATCAGCACTAGGAATTGGATAGTTTGGTCCAGCCGTATTCACAGTAGTTGTTAAGCTCAACGCCCTGGAGTCAAGATTTTTGTTATAATCTATAGATGTTGTAGCTTTGGGGAGGGTTGATACCATTGCTGCCAAGTTAATATCCGTAATGGCCCCCTTGGGGTCAATCACGCCATTGGCATCAGCCATAATACCCTGGACAATCATCCCATTAGCCGTGTTGTAGAATGTCTTATTGTAATCAAAATCAAAATTACCCGCCCGGGTATAGTATATATTTTGCCCGTCACTTAGCATAAAGAAGCCTTCACCCTCAATGGAGAGATCCGTATTCTTGCCTGTGGACTGAGGACTGCCGGGAGTATGAATCACATCAATGGAAGCTAGAGACATACCTAAGCCCACCTGCATGGGGTTAGTACCTGCCCTGTTCCCCTGGGGGGTAGAAGCCCCCCGTAGGGTCTGGCTCAGCATATCCTGAAAGGTAACCCGGCTCTTTTTAAAGCCGACGGTGTTAACGTTGGCAATATTGTTGCCAATGACGTCCATGCGGGTCTGGTGGTTTTTCAGGCCGGAAACGCCGGCGAAAAGTGAACGCATCATAAATAAATGACCTCCTTAAAATTGAAACTCACAAAGAACCGATTTCTGTCAATCATCGGTTGCGGGCTTCCTCTAAGAGGTCCAGCCCTAAATTTTACATAATGACGGCACTGTCAATATTGGTAAAAACGTTTTCTTTACGACTTTCACCATCTACAGCCGTGATCACCGTCTTGTTTTTGATGCTGACCACAAAAGCCAAGTCGTCAATTAAAACCAGGGATTCCCTGGCCCCTTTGGCCTGGGCCTTTTGGACAGCGGCATTAAGCCTTTCCAGATGGTGAGGAGTGATTTTAATTTTCCGCAAATCCAGTCTCTCCTGGGCATGGCGGGAAAATTTCAGTTCTTCCCCTTTCTGCAGTTCTTCTTGCAGCACCTGGTTAAAGGGTGTTTTTACACCCGCAGGTGTTTGTCTGGGGACCGCTGGTTTGCCTACAGGTTGTATGGGTTGGGGTATGATAAAGGGCTTGTCTACCATGATCTCACCTACTTGATTAATGTAATTTTATCTAGTGTCACCTCTTCTCCGTCTACCACAGCCATGTACTGCCCGTCTTTCTGTTTCAAGGCTGTTACTATGCCTGACAGCTCTTCCGTACCTTTCTTAAAAGTAACCTCGTGTCCCAGGAGGTTCAGTCCTTGCTTCAGTTCATTTCCGGCCATGAGGTAGGCTAACTGTTCCATTATGTCTGTTAACCTTGTTTCCAAACCCTTTTGTGATTGAGCCAGGGCCATGAGGCCTGTTTCCAGGGATTTATTGATGTTCTGCATCTGCTCCAGCGAAGAAAACTGGGCCATCTGGGTAATAAACTCCCTATCTTCCATGGGTTTCATGGGGTCTTGGTAACGCAGCTCGGTGACGAGCAGCTTTAAGAAATCATCTTTACCCAAGGTTTTATCCTTGAGAGCAGTTTGGGAATTTGTGTTTTGCACACTTGTTGCGGCGGTTACCGTCATATCCTCACTCCTTTACACCGTATAATCTACTGATCCGCGACTCACCATTTGCATCCTTGGTTCTCCTGGTTGTTCACTTTCGGAAAGGTAGACGCTGTCGGCCCGTGACCAGTTCTGCGCGGAATAATTTCCTCTGTTCCAGGATGGTTGCTGTTGGTGATGTTGTTGGTAAAACTGCTGTTGGCTCAAGGACTGGCCGTCCAGTTCTATCTCCATCCTGCCAGGCTTAATCCCTTGTTCGGAGAAAGACTGACGCAAGGCTTGCAAACCGTTTTCCAGGAGGTCCCGGGTCACTGGGTGTTCTGCAATAATTCTTACGGATACGACCCCTTCTTCACTAAGCAATTTTACCACCATCTTCCCCAAATCCTGTGGTTCCAGGTGAATAACCACTTCGCTGGCGGCCTTTTTACCTCCAGAAACAAGGCGGGAAAACACTATCTTTGGGAATTCTCTGGGAAATTCCTGGACAGGTACTTTCACAGGATGCTGGGGTATTTCTTCAGACAGAGGGGCGCCATCCGCCGGCAGAGCCGTTAGTGTTGTGTCTTTCCATACCAGGTTATTGTCAGTTTTTAGTTCCGGCCGGTTAGTGGCTTCCTGTAATTCTTCCGTCTCTCCAAGGTGTGGGACTAAAGGTTTAAGAAGTTCCGGTGAGACTTTCGCGGTGTTCACAGTTGCCTGCCGGGTAACAAGTATCACTTCCCCGTTTTCAAACTGTCCACCGGTTAGAACTAGAGCTGCGCCCTTCTCATTTTCTTTCTTCACTTCCATCCTGTTGATACCTAACTGATGAACAAACTGAAGGTTTAGCAAGCTATTGTCCAGGCTGGACAGATGGGGCAGCGGAGCCTGGGTGGGTATGGGATTCTCTTTCATGGTTACTGGAAATTGCTGGGCTGCCGTGGGTTTATTGGTTGTAAGTTTATTGGTTATGGTTAAAACTGTGTTTCCTTTGAGGTACTCCGGGAAAATAGTGGGATCCGTAGGTTGGAACTCAGTACCTTTGAAAGCTGCCTTTTCTCCCTGCAAGTCCATACTTTCATTCATTCCCGGCATCTGAACGAACTCAACAAAGTTTGGGTTGTGAAACAGCAAAGCCGGCTGAATAAAGGCAGCTCCATCCGGTTGAGCATTTACTTCCTGCAGTCTCTGTTTTTGCTCATCCTGATTGGCTGTCATATTACGATTGGAAAGGATAGAAAACAGCATACCAAGGAAGTCCCCGCCACTTTCCAGCTGGACATTTTCCTTAGTTTTAGCAGTTTGTCCCGGCTGTCCCAATAGAACATTATTAACGTTTAACACATTCTCACCTCCTTTCCAGAGTTTGTTATTCACTCACTACTGGTTCCCCAGTAACAGCTGCGTGATTCGTGCTGCCCGCTGGGGTTCCATTAATGCCAGTATTTTTCCCGTTTGTTCCTTATTCAGTAAAGGAAGGATGGTAATCACCGTATCATCATCTAGATTTTCCATGACCTTGACGATGGCTTCCGGTTTCATTTCACTATAATAGAGAGCCAGTTGTTTGGCGTTAATTGCCTTATTTTCGTTTTTCTCTTTATAAGCCCGGAGTTCAGTCAGTTCCTGCTGCAGCTGATAAATCTGCTCCAACAATCTTGTTTTTTCATTTTCAAAAGCCGTAAGCTTAGTTTCAAAATCCTTAAGGTCACTTCTCAGTTTCTGATTTTCCTGCTCTATGGGTGAAATAACAGGGATTTTGTCAACAGGGGCAGGCTCTTTTGCATATTTACTAAGGACCGGTATTTTTTGTAAGGCAAGATTTAAATCAATCAACCCGGCCCGGTCGGCAGCCCATAACCCGCCAATAACAACGGCAATGAGACATAAAATTATTAATTTTAACGAAACACTTTGTTGTCCTTGCATGAAAACTATCTTCTCCTAGCGGCTAATGCCAGTTCATCGATAAATAACTGTTCTCTCCTGTTTTCATTCAGCAGGAAACGCTGATATTGTTTTTCCCGGATTTTATCCATGATTTTCCGATTCTTTACAGCTTCTCTTAATTTTCCTTGGGCTTCCCTTAAGGCAGTATATCTTTCAGCCACAATATTATTTTGATTTTCTAAAAGTTCTTGCAGGTGCTGCAAATAATAACTGTTCACTAATACTTGCGTCAATGAAACATTTCCTTCCTGGGCGCTGACGAGCTGCCCTTGGGTTTCCTTCACCAGTTGTTCCAGTTCGGCTTGTCTTTGTTCTGCCAGCCTTAACCTGGTTACACATTGTCCCACTTCTTCCTGGCATCTTTTTTCTTTATATTCACGAAGCCGTTGGATACTGGCTAAACGAAACTCGAACATAATTTCCTCCTTGTTAGGAAATGTTTATATTTTCCCGGATCTTTATTAGCTGCTGCAAGGTCTCCTCAAACCCGGCTCTTTCGTTGATCCCTTGTTTAAGAAAATCATTTAAGATATCAATGAGTCTTATGGCTAAATCGATTTTTTTGTTGTTGCCCTCCTGGTATGCTCCTACATCAATTAAATCTTTGGCTTCACTGTAAACGGCCAGGAGTTCCTTGAACCTGCTGGCAGCCTCAAAATGTTCTTGTTTTACAATGTGGTACATTATCCTGCTGATACTGTTTAACACGTCTATAGCCGGGTAGTGGCCTAAAGCGGCCAGCTGCCTGGAGAGCACGATATGCCCGTCCAGTATCCCCCGCACAGCGTCAGCAATGGGCTCGTTCATATCGTCGCTGTCCACCAGGACCGTGTACAAACCTGTGATGCTTCCGTTCTCCGACGTACCGGTTCTTTCCAGCAGCCTGGGTAGCAAGGCAAATACAGAAGGAGTATACCCTTTGGTTGTAGGGGGTTCACCAATGGCCAGTCCAACTTCACGCTGGGCCATGGCAAAACGGGTCACAGAATCCATCATCAAAACCACCCTGGCCCCCAGGTCCCTAAAGTATTCCGCAATGGCTGTGGCCACAAAAGCGCCCTTTATTCTGACCAGGGCGGGCTGATCTGAAGAAGCTACAATGACTACGGAACGTTCCAGACCCTTTTCCCCCAGGTCATTTTCCATAAATTCGCGAACTTCCCTGCCTCTTTCTCCAATCAAGGCAATGACGTTAATGTCGGCACTGCTGTTCCTGGCCACCATGCCTAAGAGAGTACTTTTCCCCACACCGCTTCCGGCAAAAATCCCCAGGCGCTGCCCGTCTCCACAGGTTAAAAGCCCATCAATAGCTTTTACACCCAAAGGCAGTGGTTCAACGATTCTTTTCCTTTTCAGGGGATGGGGCGGAGGTGCATCCAGGGGATACTCAACATCCCAGGAAATTTTCCCTTTGTCATCAAGGGGCTCCCCCAGGCCATTCAGGACGCGTCCCACTATTTGGGGACCAACCTTAATTTTTAAAGAACCCCCGGTAGCAATAATTCTATTGCCGGGTGAAATACCTTTTAGATTCCCCAGGGGCATTAAAAGTGTTTTCTTCTCACGAAAACCTACTACCTCCGCCGGGATAAGCTCCTGATTATTATCAATATAGACTAACTCACCGATACTGGCTTTAGGACCAACGGCATGGATGATCAAACCAATGATTTCATTGACGTATCCTTTGAACCGTAAGGTTTTGGCTTCTTTGACGGCTTTCTTTAATTTACCGAATTCTAGCATGTACCTGCCACATCCTGCAGAGCCTGTTTTATGAGAACCAGTTGACTTTCTAATTGTGCATCAATCATGCCATTTTCAGAGATGATGACACATCCACCGGGTTTAACCGATACATCTTCCTGGATCACAACATTATCATGCTCACGGGAAACATTTAAATACGGTATATGGAAAGGATTCACTTTGACCAAAATCTTTCCGGTTTCTGCAGTTTCCTTTAAAGTACGCGAGATCACCTCGTTAATAATTTCCGGTTTGACCTCAACGATAACACCTAAGATTTTTTCGGTTATCAGCATGACTAAATCTAACAGCTCAGATTCATAAGTTTTTAGCATATTCTCTTTTTCTTCTTGTAAGGCTCCAATTAATTCCTGGGCATGTCCGTGCAGTTCTTTTATTTCGCGCTGGGCCTCTGCCAAACCCTTTTCATACCCGAGACGGTAGCCTTCCTCATAAGCTTTGTTTTTAATGTCCTCGCTTTCCTGATGAGCCCTTTCAAGGATCATCTGGGCCTGGCTCCTGGATTTCAGCGTGATTTCATCGGCTTTCTGCTGGGCTTCGGCAATTAGTTCCTCAATCATGATTTTAGTTTCCAGATAAATAGCCTGAGCAGTATCACGGGTTAAAGGAAGATCCTGATTATCTGTGGCAGATAGCCTGGTGGAGCCTTCATTTTTCACGAAGTTTGCCTTTATGATCTTAGACAATCAACTCATCTCCTCCGCCACGGGATATAATGATCTCACCGGCTTCTTCCAGTCTCCGGATGACATTAACAATACGCTGCTGTGCTTCTTCCACATCGCGCAAGCGTACCGGCCCCAGGAAGGCAATATCTTCTTCCAACATTTCCGCCGCCCGCTTGGACATGTTCTTTTTAACTTTACTGGCCACTTCTTCACTGGAACCTTTGAGGGCCAAAGCCAGATCTTTGCTGTCAACTTCCCGCAATACCATTTGAATACTTCTGTCATCCATTTTGGTGATGTCTTCAAAGACAAACATCAACTTCTTAATCTCTTCGGACAAATCGGGATCCTGAACTTCCAGGGTTTCCAGGATAGTTTTTTCCGTAGCCCTATCCACATTATTTAAGATTTGGACAATAGCATTAATGCCACCGGCAATCGTATAGTCCTGGGTACCCAGCGAAGCTAATTTCTTTTCCAACACACCTTCTACTTCCCTGATAATTTCGGGGGAAGTCCGGTCCATGATGGCAATTCGTCTGGCCACGTCGGCCTGACGGTCATTGGGCAGAGCCGATAGAATTACCGCAGCTTGCTGCGGATCTAAGTAGGACATGATTAATGCAATGGTCTGGGGATGTTCGTTCTGGATAAAGTTCAGGAGCTGGCTGGGATCGGTCTTGCGGACAAAATCAAAGGGCCTCAACTGCAGGTTGGACGAAAGCCTGTTGATAATGCTAAAAGCTTTTTCTGTACCTAAGGCTCGCTCCAAAATCTGTTTGGCATAATCTATACCGCCCTGGGCAATATACTGGGACGCCATAAAGAGCTGGTTAAATTCCTCTAAAACGGCATCTAACTGCTCCCCTTGAATTTTCCTCACATTGGCAATTTCCAGCGTTAACTGTTCTATTTCTTCTTCCGTAAGGTGCTTCATAACACGGGCAGACTTCTCCGGTCCCAAACTAATGATAAAGATGGCTGCTTTCTGTCGCCCTGTTAAACGCTGTTGCTTATAGGCCATCTCCTTTCCCCCTACTCTTCAACTAACCATGTTTTCAATACTTGTGCTACCTCTTCAGCATTGGTTTGGGCAAGTTTCTCTATTTGTGTCCGCAGAGCTTTCTTTTCCATAGCTTCCGGCGATAAGGACACATCTACTTCAAGATCTCCCATTGCAGCAACTTGCTGAAATCCGCTGACAGGAACCTGTGTTTTTTGCCTGACCATGCTGCGACCAATAAAATAAATAAGTCCCAGGGTCAATAGAGCGCCCAAAGAAGCTAAAGCTATTTTAATATATTCATTTCTTTGCTTAACTTTTTCGGCCAGGGCCATTTCCTCTTCCAGTTTTTTCGACAGTTCGTTGTTAAAAGGCAGTGCTACTACAGAAACCTGATCTCCCCTGCTTACGTCAACACCTGCCGCCATTTTCACCGCATTAGCAATTTGTTCCTGTTCCTGTTGGGGAATTTCTCCGTCCAGTAATACGGAAACGGAAACCTTGGTAATTTTACCCGTGGCAGCCACTTTTGTCTCTATAGTTTTACTGACTTCATAATTACGCGTTTTTTCACTGGACTGGTATTCCGAGTCACCCGATGAACCCATATTGCCATAACTGGGTCCGCCCATGTTGGCATCGGCAGGGTTGCCACCGCTGGGATTTGTTCTTCCCTTCGAGGACTCCTCTTTTGAATGTTCGCTCACTAACACTGCATCGCCGTAAGTTTCGGAGCGTTTCTCTACCTGATCGAAGTCCATGGTGACATTGACCCTCACTACGGCCTTGCCCGGCCCCCGCATTCTTTCCAGCATACTCTGAATAGAACGGGCCAGATCCTGTTCATACTGTTGTTTTATCGCCAGTTGATTGGCGGAAATACGTGAGAGATTGGCCCCCGGTCCGTCGGCCAGCCCTTCTGAAAGCAGGTTGCCGTTTACATCCATCACCGTAACATTTTGCGGTTTTAAGCCTTCCACGCTGTGACTGACAAAGGCTAAAATAGATTTAACCTGTTCAGGTTTTAGCTGCGCATAGGGTTTCAGGCGCAAAAGAACCGAAGCTGTTGCTTCTTTCTGGTCTTTAATAAAGAGGCTTGGCTGTGGAAGGGCAATGTGTACTTTCGCTGTTTCAACTTCATCCAATTCCTCAATGGTCCTGGTGAGTTCACCCTGTAAAGCTACAAGAAATTTTACCCGTTTGTCATTTTCCGTTTCCCCAAAACGGGTCTCGTTAAAGGACTCAAATCCTACTACCCCGCCTAAGTTAACCTTTCCTGCCACATCCAGGCGCAGTTGATATTTATCCTCCTTAGGAACCAGGATGGTTTTCCCGTCATCCGCTAACTTATAATTCACTTTCTGTTCTTTTAGCTTGGCTGTAATGGCACTAGCGTCCCTGGCATCCAAATTGGTAAACAGCGGCTCCATTTTCGGTTGCTGAGCATAATAGCTCATGACAATGATGACAACGAGAGCAATACCGCCTACACTGCCAAGCATGATTTTTTGCCATAAACTAAATTTGCGCCACAAGTTTTTTACTTGTTCTGTAAGCTGCGCCCAAAAACCCATTTTATCACCTCAAGATTACACCTGCATTCTCATTACTTCCTGATATGCTTCGATGACTTTATTACGTATCTGGATTGTTAATTGTAAAGCAAGATTTGCTTGTTCTGTTGCCAGCATGACTTGATGTAATTCCACGTTCTTTCCCAGGGCTAAATCTTGACTGAGTTTTTCCGCATGGAGATTAGCTTGATTCACTTTGCCAAGGTACTCTGCCAAAAGGGTTCCAAAATTCTGTTCAGAAACGCTCTTGTTAGGAATGTTTTTGTCAAGGAGAGAAGCAGTCAATGTTGAAGCAACTTTATTAATTTCCATGTGTTACCTCCTAACCCCGTCCGATTTCTAGTGTTTTCAGTGCCATGTTTTTGGTGGCATTTAAGGCAGTGACATTTGCTTCATAAGCCCGCGAGGCAGTAATCAGCTCTACAATTTCCTTCATCACTTCAACGTTGGGATACTCTACGTAGCCGTCGGGAGAGGCATCAGGGTGTTTGGGATCATACACTCTTTTATTGGGTGTAGGGTCTGTAACAATTCTCTCAACGCGAACACCGGAATAAGGGAAGTTATTTTGCATTACATTCTGTAAAGTTTTCTTGAAGGTGTTAGCATTATACATTCCCGGTGACAGTAAAGCCACCTGTCTCCGGTAAGGTCCTCCCTGAGGGGAACGGGTTGTATTGGCATTGGCTATATTGGCAGAGATCACATCCATTCGTAGCCTTTCAGCACTGAGACCTGAGGCACTTATTTTCAGGGAATTAAAGAGATTCATGGCTTAGCGTCTCCCTTCCGTAATAGACTGTCTTAAGAGCGCCAGTTGTGAAGATAGGAGTTGGGCAAGGCTGTTAAAGTACAAATTATTCTGGGCCAGAGCGGAAAGCTCTATGTCAATGTCCACGTTGTTGCCATCATTTCGTAAGGTTGTTTCCCTGTTTTCACGCACAAAGGGTAGAAGTTCTTCTTCTTTGATGGGTAAATGCTTTTTGTTAGTGGTTTTGAGAGTCTGCCGGGTTTCTAAGGTATTTTCTAAAACGTGTTGGAAACTGACTTCCACTTTTTTATAACCCGGTGTGTTGGCATTGGCAATATTATTGCTAATAGCCCTGTGACGCAATGAGCTGCCAGTTAACCCTTTTTCCAGAAGATGAATGGTGTTTGTTTTTAACATAAAACCACCTATTTTATACAAAGTTTTACTTAAAGATGAAAGATTTGACATCTGATACTAAATTCGCCTTATAATGCAAAATTCCTTTTTATTCTAATGGATAAATGTATGATTTTACTAAACTGTACGTTAAATAACGCATAAAAAAGACTGTAGAGTTTGTCTACAGTGTTTTTTATTTCTTAGGAATTTATATAACTAAGAAATTCAGGGGTCTTAAGGGAAGGTATTCCCCTATTTTCAATGAGGAGGGTAACAACGGAGTGTCATAGGGAACGCAGTGGTTCCCTATGAAGAACAAAGTGCACGAAGCACCTTTGTTCTTCAGCGTAATTTAGCCAGCTCATCTAAGAGGTTTTCATTTAAGATACGGATGTAGGTACCTTTCATACCTAAAGATTTTGATTCAATAACACCAGCACTTTCAAACTTTCTGAGAGCGTTTACGATAACAGACCGGGTAATACCTACTCTATCGGCGATTTTGCTGGCCACCAGCAGTCCTTCTTTGCCTTTTAATTCGGCAAAAATATGCTCAATGGCTTCTAATTCAGAATAAGACAAGGTACCGATGGCAATCTGTACCGCCGCTTTCCGCCGGGCATCCTCTTCAATCCTTTCGGCTTTGGCCCGGAGAATTTCCATACCTATTACAGTGGCCCCGTATTCAGCCAGAATCAAATCCTCATGGGTAAATTCATGATCGAATTTGGCTAGAAGAAGGGTACCTTGTCTTTCGCCGCCCCCCATGATGGGAACAACAGTGGTAATCTTACCTTCAAAGAGGCACCCACCTTCACTGGCTACACCAAAAACGCATTCCGCTTTTTCTTTTTTCAGATTGGCCTGGGTTTGGGTAATTCTAAGAAGATCTTCATTATAGCTTTCCGGGAACCTTTCGGTATTGAGAACGATGTCTTGGATAGTTTTGCACTGGAACCCATCCATAAAGGCATAACCCAAAATTTTACCGCGTCTTCCTACGATATAAATGTTGGCGTCTATTAAATCGCTTAATACTTTGGCCATCTCTGTAAATTCCACAGGATTGCCGGCTGTTTTTTGTAAGAGTTTGTTAATGGTACGGGTTTTTTCCAATAAAGTTTTCATTCATCTTCCTCCTGTTTTCAATTACAAAATATAACGGCTTAGGTCTTCGTCTTTGACAATGGACTGCAGTTTTTCTCGGACATAATCCCTGTCGATTAAGATGTGCTTGTCTTCCAGATCGGGGGCATTAAACAAAATGTCCTCAAGTAACTTTTCCATAATGGTGTGAAGCCGTCGTGCGCCAATATTTTCAGTTTGGTCGTTTACAGTATACGCAATATCTGCTATTTCATCAATAGCATTTTCAGTAAATTCAAGCGAAACACCCTCAATTTTTAATAATTCAGTGTATTGTTTGATTAAGGAATTGCGCGGCTGGGTCAAAATCAGCTTAAAATCCTCACAACTAAGGCTGTCTAACTCTACCCGGATGGGGAAACGTCCTTGAAGTTCCGGGATAAGATCAGATGGTTTGGTTACATGAAAAGCTCCTGCAGCGATAAACAAAATATGATCTGTTTTCACCGGTCCATACTTTGTCATCACCGTTGATCCTTCAACAATAGGCAATATATCCCGCTGTACACCCCCTCGTGATACATCTGGGCCGTAGGATTCCTTGCTTGCTATTTTATCAATTTCGTCCAGAAAAATAATACCATTTTGTTCCGCATTATTTATAGCCTCTGCTGTTACCTGCTCCATATCGATTAATTTTTGTGCTTCCAGTTGTGTCAAGATCTTTCTAGCTTCTTTTACGGTCACTTTTCTCTTTTTCTTTTTTTTGGGGAACATATTCCCTAACAGGTCTTGAAAATTTAGTCCTATTTCCTCCAGATTTCCCCCCACAAACATGTCCAGAGGTGGGGTTCCCACATCTTCAACTTCAATTTCTACATACTCCTGCTCCAGTTCACCTTTGATTAACCTTTCTTTTATTATTTTCCTTTCCCGCAAAATATTTTCCTCCTGTGGTTTCTTTTGTTCCACAGGAGCCGGGTTGTTGCCAAAAAGAATCTCTAGGGGATTCTTCATGCTCTGGTCACCGGAAGGAAATGGTACCATAATTTCTACCAGCAGGTCGTCAGCAATCTGGGAGGCTTTTTTTTCCACCTGCCTGACTTTTTCTAGTTTGACCATTCTGATAGATACTTCTAATAAATCACGGACCATAGATTCTACGTCACGGCCCACATAGCCAACCTCAGTAAATTTTGTAGCTTCAACTTTTATAAAAGGGGCATTCACTAATTTCGCCAGTCTCCTGGCAATTTCTGTTTTTCCCACACCAGTGGGCCCAATCATCAAAATGTTTTTAGGCATCACTTCCTCCCTCAGTTCGGGGGAAAGCTGGCTGCGTCTGTACCTGTTTCTTAAAGCTATGGCAACACTTTTTTTAGCTTTTTCCTGTCCCACAATGTACTTGTCAAGTTCCCTGACTACTTCTCTGGGTGTTAAAGTTTCTAACATTTTTAATCCCCTCTTTATACTTCTTCAATAATAATATTTTCATTTGTATAAACACAAATGGAAGCCGCGATTTCCATGGCCGTTCTAGCTATCTCTCCAGCCGTAAGACTGGTATGCCTGGTTAAAGCCTTGGCTGCAGCCAGGGCATAGGCTCCTCCCGAACCTATAGCAGCAATACCGTCATCTGGTTCTATGACTTCTCCGGTACCGGAAATGATTAATAAGTTGTTACTGTCAGCCACAATCAGCATGGCTTCTAAATGGCGCATGGTCCTATCTATACGCCATTCCTTAGCCAGTTCCACTGCTGCCCGCGAAAGATTTCCCCGGTATTCTTCAAGTTTTTTCTCGAATTTTTCAAAGAGCATAAAGGCATCTGCTACAGATCCGGCAAAACCGGCTAGTACTTTACCCTGGTAGAGCCTTCGCACCTTTTTGGCAGTATGTTTCATGATGGTGTTTTGTCCTAACGTTACCTGACCATCACCGGCGACAGCTGTTTTTTTGTCTTTTTTGACTGCAACTATGGTAGTACCGTGGAACATGCTTTTCCCTCCCTTAGGCCCTGGGATGGACCAGATGATATATTTTTCGTAATTTACTGCGGGAAACATGAGTGTACACTTGAGTCGAGGAAATTTTACTATGACCTAATAGTTCCTGTACAACCCGTAAATCTGCCCCATTATCCAAGAGATGAGTGGCGAAACTATGCCGGAAACCATGGGGTGAAATGCATTCTTTAGTCTGTGCTTCATTACAGTATTTTCTAACCAATGTCCGGACAGACCTGTCACTTAACCTTCCCCCCTTTTGATTTACAAAAAGAGCAGGATTATCCTCGTCTGTCCAGAGGGGCCGGGCCGTCTTGAGATATTGTTCCAGCGCCTGTATGGCCGGCTTTCCTATGGGGACAAGCCTTTCTTTGTTACCTTTGCCCAGGACACGTACAAATCCGTAGTGTAAGTCCAGATGTTCCGTGTTCAGCATCACCAATTCACTGACACGTATCCCCGCACCATACAACAATTCAAGAATAGCTTTGTCACGTAAACCCGTTTCAGTAACAGAAGAAGGCTGTTCCAAAACTCTGGTCATTTCTTTTTGTTCCAAATATTTTGGTAACTTTTTGGGGATTTTAGGTGTAGCCACATGAATAAGGGGGTTTTGTAAAATTACTTCCTTCCGCAGCAGGTAGCGGAAGAAGCTTTTTAATGAGGCCAATCTCCTGGCCATCGTTGTCTTGGTTAACCCCCTGTGATTTAAAAAGGCCAGGTATTTTCTCACCATACTGTGGTCTACATTATCCACACGAAGAGTGTCGGGACTTAATTTCATTTCCTCTTCCAAAAAAGTTAAAAAATCCTGCCAGTCACTGTTATAGGCTTTGATGGTCTTAGGAGACATATTCTTTTCCGCTTGTAAATAAGAGAAAAAGGTATCTACCAGAGGTACCAAAAGCATATATTCTTCTCTCCCTCAAGTAACCTTATTTTTCCATATTCTAATTTCTTCTAGGGCCCGTTTGGCAATCTGCAGATTCTTTGCTTTCTTGTCTTTAATCTTTTCGGGCCAGGGAGGAATAAGTCCAAAAGTAATATTCATGGGCTGAAAGCCCTCCGCTCTGGCATGGGTAATGTAATACAATAAAGAACCAATGGCCGAATTACGCGGTGGAACCAGCGGTTCTTGCTGACGGGCCAGGCGTGCTGCATTAATACCGCTGATTAATCCGGATGCTGCAGATTCTACGTAGCCCTCCACTCCTGATATCTGCCCAGCAATCAAAAGATCAGGTCTTATTTTCAATTGCGTTGTGATTTCCAGTATTTGTGGTGCATTAATATATGTATTACGGTGCATGACGCCATAACGGACAAATTCGGCCTCTTCTAAACCCGGTATCATGCGGAAAACTCTTTGTTGTTCTCCCCATTTCAAATGGGTCTGAAACCCCACTAGGTTAAAGAGAGTTCCTGCAGCATTGTCTTTACGCAGTTGAACAACGGCATAAGGACGCATATTTGTCCGCGGATCTACTATCCCCACAGGTTTAAGGGGGCCAAACAAAAGGGTTTGAGGCCCCCGGCCGGCCATAACTTCCACCGGCATACAACCTTCGAAATAAATTTCTTTTTCAAAATCATGAAGTTTGTGAACCTCCGCAGAGATAAGGGCCTGGTAGAATCGTTCATACTCTTCCTGATTCATGGGACAATTGAGATAATCAGCGGTTCCCTTGTTATAGCGGGAGCCCCAAAAAACTTTGTCATAATTAATGGTCTCCCCATCAACAATGGGGGCAGCAGCATCATAAAAATACAGGTAATCAGTACCTGTGAGTTTTTGCAAATCATCGGCCAAAGCCTCACTGGTGAGGGGACCTGAGGCTAAAACAGTTACGCCCTTTTCAGGAATTTTTTTTACTTCTTCCCTGATAATTTCCACAAGAGGATGCTCCTGGAGCCTCTTCGTTACCGCCTGGGAAAATCCTGTACGGTCAACAGCTAAAGCCCCCCCTGCCGCCACCGCATTTTCGTCGGCACAAAGCATAATGAGGGAGTTAAGCTCTCGCATTTCTTCTTTTAATAGGCCCACGGCATTCTCCAAATTGTTGGCCCGCAAGGAATTACTGCAAACTAATTCAGCGAAATGGGAAGTATGGTGCGCGGGTGTCATTTTTTCCGGACGCATCTCATATAATTTAACTTTTATACCTCTCTGGGCAATTTGCCAGGCTGCTTCGCTACCCGCAAGCCCTGCCCCGATGACGGTTACGGAATTCAAAAAAAGCCCTCCTTAGTCATCTGCCTTGTTACGCTTTATTTATAGTTTGGACATATTTGCAATTCTCATTAGAACAGACAAGTCTTTCCCCCGTTTTTTTGCCTTGTTTCTTTACCAGATAGCTCATGCAGTGGGGACATTTTTCACCCGTGGGTTCATCCCAGGAAACATACTGGCATTCTGGATAAAGACTGCAACCATAAAATTTTTTGCCTTTTTTACTGCGTCTAAGTACAACCATGCCCCTTTCACACTGGGGACAGACAACTCCTGTTTCTTCCAGGAGAGGTCTGGTATTCTGACACTCGGGAAATCCGGGGCAGGCCAGGAATTTACCATAACGTCCAAACTTTATAACCATATTGCGCCCGCATTTTTCACATTTCTCTTCGGTCTCTTCTTCCGCTACTGCAATACGTCCAATATCTTTATCTGCAAACTCCAATTCTTGCAGAAAGGGTTGATAAAAATCCATGAGTATTTTTTTCCAATCTACATTTCCTTCTTCAATAGAATCAAGTTTTTCTTCCATTTGGGCCGTAAATTCTTCATCAATAATTTCGGGAAAATACTTTTTTAATAAATCAACGACAACACAGCCAAGCTCCGTAGGATGAAACTGTTTCTGTTCCCTTACCGCATAGCCCCTGGTCACAATGGTATCCAGGATAGGTGCATAAGTACTGGGTCTTCCTATCCCTTTTTCCTCCAGTGTTTTAACCAATGTGGCCTCCGTATAGCGAGGTGGGGGCTGGGTAAAATGCTGTTTGGGCACTATTTTATTGACTTTGATTTCTTCCCCTACCTCCAGGGGCGGTAAAATATTATTTTCGTCCTTTTCACTGTCATCCCGGCCTTCGATATATACTTTCGTAAAACCGGGGAAGACGAGAATAGATCCCGTTGCTCTAAAGGTAAAATGATCATACTTCAAGTCAACTGTGGTCACATCAAGAACGGCTGAAGCCATTTGGGAAGCGATAAAACGGTCCCAAATCAGTTTATAAAGCTTATATTGATCATTGGAGATAAACTTTTTGATTTCCTCCGGGTTTCTCTCTACAAAGGTAGGCCTGATGGCTTCATGGGCATTTTGAATTTTACCTTTAGCGTTATATTCCCGGGGCTTTTCCGGGAGATAATCTTTTCCGTATTTTTTCAATATATATTGTTGTGCCTCTTTTTGGGCCTCTTCACTAATCCTGGTGGAATCAGTTCTTATATAAGTGATCAAGCCCACTGAACCTATTTCTTTACCCAAATCCAGTCCTTCATAAAGCTGCTGGGCAATCATCATGGTTTTTTTGGCCGTAAAGTTTAGTTTACGATAAGCTTCCTGCTGTAAACTGCTGGTGGTAAAGGGAGGTGCAGGATTACGTTTTTGCTGGCGTTTTTTGATAGCATCTACTGTAAGGTTATTTTTCCCTAGCTTTTTAAGGATTTCATTAACCTGTTGTTCATTCTTTAATTCGGCTTTATCCTCATTAATTTTAATGAGTTTCGCTTCGAAAGTTGTTTTGTCTTTATTTAATCTGGCCGTGATAGACCAGAACTCTTCAGGAATAAAACTGTTGATTTCCTCTTCCCGGTCACAGATAAGACGGACCACAACGGATTGAACCCGTCCTGCACTTAAACCTTTTTTAATTTTTCGCCAGAGTAAGGGACTCAAATTATAGCCAACCAGCCTGTCTAAGACCCGGCGGGCTTGCTGGGCTTCCACCCGGTCGCGGTCGATTTGCCTGGGTTTTTTCACGGCTTCGGTAACGGCCTTTTTGGTTATTTCATTAAATTCAATACGACAAGGAACATCTTCGGGTATTCTTAGCACATGCTGCAGGTGCCAGGCAATAGCTTCTCCTTCCCGGTCGGGGTCGGTAGCCAGCAGTATTTTATCACTTTTCTGAGCGGTGTTTTTTAATTCCTGTAAGAGCTTTCCTTTGCCACGAATGGTAATATATTTTACAGAAAAGTCATTTTCCACATCTACGCCAAACTGGCTTTTGGGAAGGTCTCTCACATGGCCCATGGAAGCCCGTACTGTATAGTTTCTTCCTAAAAACTTACTAATGGTTTTAGCCTTGGCCGGGGATTCCACTACAACTAAAACTTTTGTCAAATCTATCACCTCAACAACAATTAAAGCAGTCACTTTATATCTTTACATAATACTTTCCTGGAAGTTGTTTTATTAAACCTTGTAATTCAAGTTTTAACAAAATTTCGTAAACATTTCCCTTTTCTTTATCCCACCTGGCCAAAATACCATCTATATGCACCGGTTCCCAGGCAATGATGTTTAAAAGAGCCCTTTCTTCCGGGCTTATGTTTATTAGTTTTTCCTTATGCCAGTTAAACAAGTTATACGTATATTCATAACCCAATTCTTCCAAAATATCCTGAGCATAGATGACAAGTTTAGCTCCCTGCTGGATCAAGCGTAAGGGCCCAAGGCTCAAAGGACTGGTAACAGGGCCCGGTAGGGCAAACACCTCTTTGCCCTGTTCCAGAGCATAGTCACATGTAATCAAAGAACCACTTTTCGCCTGTCCCTCTACAATAAAGACGCCTGAGCTTAACCCGCTAATTATCCTGTTACGTACCGGAAAATTAATATCCAGGGGCCGGGTGCCGGGTAAAAATTCACTGATTAAAAGCCCAGACTCGGCAATTTTATGATAAAGGGATGTATTCTCACGGGGGTACGCTATATCTACTCCCGACCCTAATACAGCAATAGTCTTTCCACCGGCGGCAAGGGCTGCTTCATGAGCCGCACCGTCAATTCCCCGGGCTAAGCCGCTCACAATCACCAAATCATGTTTTGCTAATTCTTTCACAATAGTTTTTGTTTGACTCAAACCATAAGGGCTGGCTTTGCGGGCACCGACGACAGCCAGGGCTTTTTTCTGAGAAATAGTAATATCACCACGATAATATAGGATACACGGTGTATTGGCAATTTGCAACAAGGCAGCAGGAAAAGTTTTTTCTAACCGGGTAACAACCTTTATTTTTTTTCTCTCTAATTCTTCCATTAAGACGAAAGGTTCCAGTTTTTTACGATACTCCAGAAACTTCTCCCACATGGTAAGAGGCAAACTCTTGGGAGCCGGGGAATGGTGCCCCCTCTCCCACATCTCCTGCCAGGAACCATAGTACTCATATAATGAAAGGAAATATTTATTAAACTGCAGCCCGAAGATATGATGTAAGGCAACGGCATAGATTTGATCGATGGTAATCACTCCCTTCTTTATATTTTCTTCGGGAGGAGTAAGCATATTCCTGCTTTTCAGTCAGAAATTGTTGGAAATTTGTGATTATTATTTGGCTTTTAAACAGATCTAAAAATGAAAGAGATAGCTTGAGCTATCTCTTAATCGTTCAGTATGATTTTATCCCCTGGTTTCATCACTTGACCTTTTAAGTGTAAATCCTTCAGTCTTTTAACAAACTTTTCAGGGTCTTGGGCGATGACAGGAAAAGTATTATAATGCATAGGTACCGTTACTTTGGCTTGGAGCATGGTGGCTGCCCTTAAGGCATCATCGGGACCCATGACATAATTATCGCCAATAGGTAAAAGGGCACAGGCAAGAGGATACATTTCCCCGATAAGCTTCATGTCGCCGAAAAGTCCAGTATCACCGGCATGATAAACGTATTTATTGTCCATATGTACGAGAAAACCACAGGGAGTACCGGTATAAGTAATTCCTTTGTCATCGATGACAGCGGAACCATGCCAGGCAGGTGTTAGTTTGACCCAGCCGAAAGGAAATTGATAGGAGCCACCGATATGCATGGGATGAATGTTCGCACCCTTGGACTGGCAATAAAGGGCCAGTTCATTGGGAGCAATGATGGGAGCACCCGTATCCCTGGAGAGGGCTATGGCATCACCTAAATGGTCACCGTGACCATGTGTTACCAAAATGTGGGTGGGATGAAGATCCTTTAATTTTACATCTGCCAGCGGGTTATTGGTGATAAAAGGATCAATGATCACGTCATATGTACTGTTCACTAACCTAAAACAAGCATGTCCATGAAAAATTAAATTTAACAAGACCATCACTCCTGGTTTTTTCTAACATTATATCTTGCTTTTTCTTATTTAGTCAATTACCAGGCTTATGTTTTACTATTCTTTCTCATCGGTAATATATTGGTTTAAAACCTCTACCCACTGATGGAAAACCTCTTTTTTTCTTTTCATCCTTTCCCTGCGGATGATTTCTTCCAGAAAACGGAGCTGTTTTACATTTAGTTTTTGTACCCTTTCTTTTATTTTGGCAACCTCTTCATCTTCGTAAATCAGACGAATCAACACTTTACATCTCCTCTTCACACAAATATAATGATTCTGTGTTATTCGACAACACTTATTATTTTGCCTTTATGTAAATGATTCCAGCTAGATGATGAAAAATTTTCGATTTTCTTTAAGGAAGAGGTTATAATTATTAATAAAATTACTAAAACCATAAAAGTTTTATACAAAAGGTGGCGTTTCAAATGGGTGAAGATATGACCATAAAATTGATGTTTGCTCTCCGTATCCTTATAGCCGTCATTTCTACCGGTGCCGCTCTTTTAATGTTAAAATTCAACACAATTCCCGATGCATTAAGAATCAATGCTTTCGTTGGTCTTGTCAACCCTATAATTTTTTTAAGCATCAGTCTTTTAGGAATTGCCAATATGGCTTCCCAAATATCACTTCCCAAACTTATGGCTTTAATCATTGGTGTCCTCCTGGTTTTGTGGGGGACTATGAAATAAAGAGGACGGGAGGTAGCTTGCTATGCATTATGATTATCCTCTGTATCGACCGCCCAGCGAGGCCTACAGTTTAATTTTACAGGTAACTATTGGCTGTTCCCATAATGCCTGTGCTTTTTGTACCATGTACAAGCAAAAAAGATACCGGCAGAAAGACTGGCCGGAAATCAGTGAACTTATTCACGCTGCTTCCCGGGAATACCCCCGGACCAGAAGAATCTTCCTGGCTGATGGCAACGCCCTCTCCCTCCCCACGGAAACCCTTGTCAACACCCTGAAGTTATTGTATATGAAGTTTCCTTCTCTAGAGCGGGTTAGCATATACGGGGGACCCAAAGACGTTCTTATCAAGAGTGCCGAAGAACTGGAAACCCTTCATAAGGAAGGATTAGGACTTGTATATTTTGGAATTGAAAGCGGCAGTGAAAGAGTTCTAAAACTCGTCAATAAAGGCGTTTCTCCCCTGGAAATGATTGAAGCAGGCCAGAAGGTTAAAAAATGTGGCCTTCAACTATCAGCCACCATTATCTCGGGGCTGGGGGGGAAAGAACTGTGGAAAGAACATGCCCTGGAAACGGCACGGGTCGTTTCAGAAATTAATCCCCATTACCTTGCTTCTTTAACCTTGCTTTTGGAAGAAGGGGCTCCCCTTTTACGGAAAATAAAAGAAGGTAGTTTTACCTTCTTAACTCCTTGGGAAACTTTAAAGGAATTACACCTTTTCATGCAGCATGTTGACCTGAACAACTGCGTTTACCGGGCTAATCATGTTTCCAATTATTTTAGCCTGGCCGGAGTCCTCAATCAGGAAAAAGAGCTTATCCTGCAAAAACTGGAATATTATCTGAGCCGTTCTGATATAAAAGCCTTGCCTGTTGATTATAACCGGATGCTGTAATTTTAGGTGTTCTTTAATTAGTGGAGGTGCCAGGCACCTCCATTAATTAACAAACATAAAATATGAGGAGTAAAACGCTCCTCTTATTTTTTATCCCTTTATCCGCTTTATCTCCTCTATCAACTTCGTAAGAATCGTCTTCGCATCCCCTACAATACGGATATCCGATACCTCAAAAATAGGCGCCTTGGGGTCCTTATTGA
>CAZWTM010000001.1:0-177962 GCA_964637385.1 uncultured Peptococcaceae bacterium | reverse complement strand
AACCACCGACACGAGGATTTTCAGTCCTCTGCTCTACCAACTGAGCTACCGAGGCGATTGCTTTCACCAGTTGACAAGTGATATTTTAACACTGAGTTTACCATCCTGTCAACCTCTTTTTCTATCTTGCACCGCCGTTTATTGTACAAGACTACTTGAGTATAGCAGGGAGCTGGACTAAAGTCAAGTCCAGTCTCCCTGTTAATACATTCCAGAATAAGGTTTTAACTGCTACTTATTTACATAAGCCAGGAGCGCTTCCCGCACCAGTTTGGCAGCGAGAAATGCAGTTCTTTCCGACTCGTCATTAAGAGGGGAAACCTCTACGATATCCATACCCACCACATTCAATGTTTTCATAGTATGGATAGCAGCCAGCAACTCCCGTGCCGTACAGCCACCCGGTTCCGGTGTCCCCGTACCTGGGGCAAAAGCCGGGTCAACCACATCAATATCCAGGGTGATAAAGACCGGCTTGTTTTGCAGTTCATCTACCACTTTTTCCAGGGCGGGAAAAATCTCATCCACGTACATGTGAGTGTATTCCTTAGCAAATTCAAACTCTTGTTTGATGCCGGAACGAATGCCGAACTGGTAAACCCTTTTAGGCCCTAAAAGCTTGGCTACTTTATTGATAACAGTGGCGTGGGACTGTTCCTCCCCCTCGTAATCTTCTCGCAGGTCCGCATGGGCATCAAAATGGATGACGACTAAATCTGGGTAAAACTTATGACACGCCTTAATCAGAGGGTAAGTTACCAGATGTTCCCCGCCTAGAAAGAGGGGAAACTTTTTGTCAGCAAAGATTTTTTCAGCCACTTCCTCCATACGCCGGAGACTGCCCGGAACGTTGCCGAAAGGCAGGGCCACGTCACCTGCATCATAAAAGCGAATATCATCCAGGCTTTTATCCAAATATACGCTATAGTCTTCAATACCAAAAGACACATTGCGTATTTGCTGGGGCCCCATCCTGGTACCGGGACGCAGGCTAACGGTAAAATCCATGGGCAGCCCCACCAGGACAGCCTGGGCTTCCTCATAAGTTTCCCTGGTCCCCATGAACCCTGTGGGACGGTACATGTACTGATGCAAAGATATACCCTCCCTTATCTACTTCAAAATTTCCACGGCAAAATTAGGCAGAACGAAAGCAGCGAAATGAATGTTCTTATTATAGTAACGGGTATTTGTGTCAGCGATATCCTGGGGATTAACCTTTTCCGGGTCATATTTTTTAGAAGCCAGGGTAAAGCTCCAAAGCCCGGTGGGATAAGTGGGAATAGCTGCCAAATACAGTTTAACCAGCGGGAAAATATTCTTTAAGTCATTATGTATTCCTTTAATAAGATCCTGGTGCATGAAGGGTGATTCGCTCTGGGCCACCATGATCCCCTCCTCTTTCAGGGCAGCATAGACATTTTTGTAAAAATCAGCAGCAAAGAGGCCTACGGCTGGCCCTACGGGGTCTGTGGAGTCTACCAAGATAACGTCATATTTGTTTTTATTTTCTTGAATGTGTTTAATCCCGTCATCTACTAAAACAGTAACTTTAGGATTATCAAAGGCGGCAGCTATTTCCGGCAGGTATTCCTTGGAAGTCTCGATAACACGGCCATCGATCTCTACCAGGGTAGCTGTTTTAACTTTCGGGTGTTTTACAATCTCCCGAATGGCTCCACCATCCCCACCGCCGATGACCAGGACATGCTCAGGGTTAGGATGAGTATTTAAAGCTACCAGGCTTATCATTTCATGATAGACAAATTCATCTTTGACAGAGGTCATGACACAGTTGTCTAAAAAGAGCATGCGCCCATACTCATAAGTATCTACTATGGCCAAATGCTGAAAATCCGTTTGCTCCTCATGAAGAGTTTTCTTCACTCTAAAAGAGATAAGCTGGTCTTCTGTTTGTTTTTCGGTAATCCATAAACTCGTTTTCATTTTTCTCCTCCTAATACCATAATGGTACAGCTGCCAAAGCACATCCAATCTTTTCCACTGTGTGCTCCACAGCCGCAATTTTTACATCAGCCAGTTTCATACCACGCAGTTCAAAGGCCTCTTCCACCATTTTTTTAATGGTTTCTTCCGCTTCCTGCCTGGTACTATAACCCGAGTATTCCATGATAACACCAAAATTATTTTCCGAGACACCTACACCAACGGCCGCTGCAATGACTTTACCCGGCTCCTTGCTGACAATAGAACCATAAGCCGTCGGCACTAGGGAGCCCGGGGGTATTTCTAAATCTGGCTTATACACTGCTCCTGGCGGTAAAATACTGCTCACGCGAATGAGGTTAATATTACCAATGCCGGCTTTTAGCAGTGCTCCATCAAAGGCTGTCAGGGAACTTCTCCCCTCACTGCTTCCTGCCACAACCTTGTATGCTTTAGGTGTTGGCAACATGTTTTTACCCCCCTTGCTTTTGATAAAAATTGTCAGTGTTATTATACCAGAGTGAAAGTCAAATTAAACCAGATTTTACCCCTGGCAATACCCTGGCAATAATAGTATAAAAAAGCTTTGGGGCAAGGGCTTTTTCATTAAATCTTCACCAGTTCATAATCCCGGGTTCCCAGTCCGATTTCCTCGCCGTAAGCCAGTTGTACCCGCCAGTCCACGTTGGGATAAAGGGCCCGAAATTTATCCTCGGCCTGGTTTTCTTCACCCAAACGACTGTTCCTGAGACCGGTCTGCCGGTTGACCAGATCGATACAGGCCTGCTCTAAAGCTACGGGGTCACGGGAAGCCAATATTCCTACATCGCCAATAATGGGAGCATCGCTAAATCCTACACAGTCACAGTCCGGGGTGACACCCATAACAAAAGTAATAAACCCTGCCTTATCCTTCTTATCTTTTAGAACACCATAAGCATATTCCACAATCTTCTCTTGAATCACATCCTGCTGTGTTTTCCAATTTATGCCAATCGCACCATGGGGACAGGTTACGGTACATTCCCCGCAGCCAATACATCTTTCGTATTCGATGATGGCCTGTTCCGCTACGGAAATTGCCTCCCCGGGACACCATTTGATACATCTCCCGCAGGCCAGGCATTTTCCATCCTTAATTTTCGGCAACAAATCGGAATGCATCTGCTGTTTGCCGCTACGGCAGCCGGAACCCATGCCCACATTCTTCAAAGTACCGCCAAAACCTGTAGCTTCATGGCCTTTAAAATGACTAACGGCAATCAGACTATCGGCATGGAAGATGGCACTGCCGATTTTCACTTCTTTAAAGTGTTTCAGGTTAACTTCCACTGTCCTGTAATCCTTGCCGTTTAAACCATCAGCAATGATCAAGGGTGCATTCACGACGGAATAGGGAAAGCCGTTTTCGATGGCGGTGATGAGATGATCTACAGCATTGGCCCGGCTCCCCACATAAAGGGTATTCGCATCGGTTAAAAAGGGTTTACCTCCTGCGGCCTTTACTTTATCTACAATCTTACGAAGGAACTGGGGTCTGATATAGGAGGTGTTCCCCCGTTCTCCGAAGTGCACTTTTACAGCCACCAGTTCTTTAGGTTTGATAAGCTCCTCAAACCCGGCGGCATCATAAAGCTTACCCAATTTGTCCAGTAAGCTGAGACCATGCTTGGCCCTCATATCTGTAAAATACACTTTGCTGGTCACATTACATCCCCCTTTACTCTATCCATTCTATTCCTGCTTATCATATAAAGAAAACTTGGCTTGTGTCAAGCCAAAGGCACAGGAGAAGCCTTAGTTACACTTATTGTCTTTGGCATAAGAAAAGGCACGCGGCAATCGCGCACCTTTCTCCATAATCTTCGATTATTGCCTATTCCCTTAGATAGCTTCCTCCAGCGGAGTATAAGGCAAATTATGAGCCTCAGCTACTGCCTGGTAAGTAATCTTGCCATTTACGACATTGACACCTTTGGCTAAAGCTGGATTCTCCAGGATAGCCTTCTTCCAGCCCTTGTTGGCAATCTCCACAGCATAAGGAATAGTAACATTGGTAAGGGCAAAGGTAGAAGTACGGGCTACAGCTCCCGGCATGTTGGCGACGGAATAATGGACAACACCGTGTTTTACATAAATAGGATCACTATGGGTAGTTACACGGTCGATGGTTTCGATAGAACCACCCTGGTCAATGGCCACGTCCACAATGACAGAACCTGGTTTCATCTGCTTCACCATTTCTTCGGTTACCAGGCGGGGAGCACGGGCACCGGGAATGAGAACGGCACCAATCAGGAGGTCAGCCTTGGCCACTTCTTTTTCAATATTGTAGGCATTGGACATCATGGTCCTGACGCGACCCATAAAAAGATCGTCAAGGTATCTCAAACGATCAGGATTTCTTTCAATGATCGTAACCTGGGCACCCATCCCCACAGCCATCTTAGCAGCATTGGTTCCCACGATACCGCCACCAATGATAACTACTTCCGCGGGTTCCACACCGGGTACACCACCCAGGAGCACACCACGTCCACCCTGGGGTTTTTCCAGGTAGTGAGCACCGATCTGGACAGACATTCTTCCGGCCACTTCACTCATAGGGGTTAAAAGAGGAAGGGAGCCGTTGGCTAACTGAACAGTTTCATAAGCAATGGAAACCACATTTTTTTTCATAAGGACTCTGGTTAATTCCGGTTCGGGAGCTAGATGCAAATAAGTATAGAGGATTTGTCCATCTCTAAATAACTCATATTCAGGCGGCAGAGGTTCTTTGACTTTGATAATCATATCGGCCTGACCAAACACAGCCAAGGCGGAACCAACGATTTGCGCTCCTGCCTGGACGTAATCAGTGTCAGTGATGCCACTGCCTAAACCCGCAGACTGTTCGACCAGTACGGTGTGACCTGCATTAACTAAAGCTTTAACCCCGGCAGGAGTAATCCCTACACGATTCTCATTATTTTTTATTTCCTTAGGTACACCAATTATCACGGTTAACCCTCCTTATTATAACGTTGTCATACTATCTTGCAAAAATCATGCCCAAGAACAGGCAAAATATTCCTCATTTCAACATAGATCTGACGCCTATGGATTCTTGTTCCTCAAAAATGCGGCAATTTTTTTTGCCATGTTTCCCAGTAAAAAAAAAATTGACGACGGCACGAAATATTGCCACCGTCAATTTTATTTGCCAGTTTCGATGCCCAATTTTTTTATCTTATTAGATATGGTGGTATGGGATACTCCCAGAGCCCGGGCTGCTTTGCGCACACTGCCGTATGTTTTCAAAGCGGACAAAATTACTTCTTTTTCCGCCTGGGCTGCCACACGTTTTAAATAAATACGTTCTGGAATGCTTTCGGTAGCAGCAGCTACTTCTCCTTCCCCATCAAAGATAATATGCTGTGTGGTAATCTCCTGGCCTGTAGAAAGGTGCAGGGCCCTCTCCAAAACATTTTCCAGTTCCCGGACATTGCCATACCAGCTGTAGTTCATGAGTTTTTCCACTGCGGCAGCCGTCAGATACTTTTCCACTCCACAGCGCTTTTTGTATTTGGTCAAATAGTTCTCTGCCAAAAGGATAATGTCTTCCTTGCGCTGGCGTAAAGGCGGTATTTGTATGGGAATAACATTCAGGCGATAGTAAAGGTCTTCCCGGAAAGTACCTTTTTGCACCATTTCTTCAATATTACGATTGGTAGCGGTAATCACCCGGCAGTTCACAGGGATTTCTTCATTTGCCCCCAAAGGCCGTACTTTGCCTTCCTGGAGTACCCGTAAAAGCTTTACCTGCAGCGGCATGGGCAAATCGCTGATCTCATCCAGGAAGATGGTTCCGCCGCTGGCAAACTGGAAAAGGCCAACCCGGCCTCCCTTTTTAGCTCCGGTAAAGGCACCTTCCACATAGCCGAATAATTCGCTTTCCAGGAGATTTTCCGGCAAGGCGCCGCAATTTATGGGCACAAAAACTTTATCCCGGCGCTGGCTGTACATATGAATAGCCCGGGCAAACAGTTCTTTACCCGTACCACTTTCCCCCCGCAGCATAATGGTAGTGTCCGAGTTAGCCACGTGTTCTGCCAGGGCAATAGCTTTCTTAATGGCGTGGCTTACGCCCACAATCTCGCCGAACCCCTGGGATGGGTTGGCCGTAGGGCTGATGGAGTTGATAATAGCCTCAATCTGTTTTTCCCTGGACTGGTAGGGCATATCATTAATCCGTTCTACTGAGATAACGGAATAGATACCTTCTAATTCTTCTTTTAAAAGCGGCCATGTTTCCGGCAGGTGATTTTCAATTTCCAGAAACATAACGTTGGATACCAACTGCAGAGCCACGATATTTAATCCATGGTTAAAAAGAACCTTAGAGACATCCAGAACCAGACCCAGGCGGTCATCAAAGGGTATTTTCAGTTTTAGTGTATCCATTATTCCCCCCCTTTTTAGGGTGAATTCTACAAGAGCCGGTAATTTCCTTTATTTTTAACCCTGGATACTTTTCTCTGCAGGTTCCTGATTTTTCATCCGGTACATAATCTCTTTGGACAATAGTTCCAGGAGCAACATTAATTTTTCATTGTCTAATTTCCTGACAAACCTCTCCAAAAGATTTTTCTGCCCCTGGCCGGAAGAGATTTTATCCACATCCTGGGGAATCAGGTTGTACCGGCGGAATTTAGTAACCGTAAACTTGGCCTGGCAATAGGTGCACCTCATCATATCCCCGTCAGTGATCCCCGGCTCCAGGCTGATAGCTTTACACATAGGACACTTAATGCCTTCCATCTCTGTCATCACACTCCTTCATTGGGCTAAGGCATTCTATGTCAGCTCCGCCAGATTTATGCCAGGAACAAAAGCACCTACGACTTATATTTTTAGCTGTTGTGCTATGTTCTTAAAAAAATAAGGTTTTCCCTTCAGTCTTTGAAGTGAAAACCTTACCAGGCACTGATGAAATTGTTGTCGGCTTTAGCCCACTGTGGCCACTAATTCTTGGCTCCGGTAATAGTTATATTTCCGGTAAGCCAAACGAACAAGTGACCTGTCTTGACTGTAAGTAATTTTCTCTAAAGCCTCTTCGATAGGGAAGAATCCACCATCAGAAAAGCCCTCTTCCTGGTTAACGGAATAAGAATTGCTCTCTGCTTCCATAATAAACCAGTCAATCTTGTTGCATACTGGTTGCCTCCGAGAGTAAGAATAGAATTCGTAGCTTGTTTCTCCTGCCGGGGAAACAATCTGTGCGGTAACGCCTCCTTCTTTCTGGACACGCTCAATAGCTACTTCCTGAGCTAACTGGTTAAAGCGGATAACCCCCTTTGGTAGTACCCATTCACCCTTGTCATTTTTCAGGATGAAAACCTGATCCTCAAAAAACACGACACCGCCAGCACAAACTCTCGTCAACATGGTAGATCCCTCCTACTTTAAATTTGGGAACTTTGCCATTACTAACTTCGACAATTCGCCCAGCATCTCCTGCCGGAAAATTAACATTTAATTAAAGTTTATTTAACAGATTATCCCCTGGCTAAAAACAAATCACAGGAGCCGCCGAGCCAATTCACACAATGCTCACAGCTTGGTATATAGCTTTTCGTATCTGTAGCCCCTGCTTCCCAGTTCCCAGCTGAACGGATTGATTCGAAATGCGGGCATTTTGCTGCGATACGATAGTTCTTCTCTGCCAAAAGGCACACCTCCTGTTAGGTTAAGAAATGTAGAAATTTTTCCGGACAAACTTTTTTCTATTAGTTTTTCCCAACAGGAAGTGTTTTTTGCATTGGTAGGTAATATATTATTATTTTTTTTCTTTATTTATGTGCCAAATGTTTAACCACGTAAAAGAAAAAAGGCCTGGGCCTGCCATTTACACATTGAATCTGAAGTTAATGATATCACCGTCTTCGACGATATATTCCTTGCCTTCCAGGCGAAAAAGTCCTTTTTCCTTCACTTTAACCATAGATCCCAGTTCGGCAATGTCCCTGTATTTTACGATCTCAGCTCTGATAAATCCTCTTTCTATATCGGAGTGAATTTTTCCGGCCGCTTCCTTAGCGTTGGTACCTTTATCGATGGTCCAGGCCCGTACTTCATCTTCTCCTACTGTTAAGAAAGAGATTAATCCCAGGTGTTCGTAGACATTTCTGGCTAAAAGTTCTATTCCTGTAACTTCAAGTCCCAGGTCTTCCATAAACATTTTCTTGTCTTCTTCTTCCAGTTCGCTGATTTCCAGCTCCATTAAAGCACAGATTTCCAGAAGGGGTATATTCTTTTCCCGGCATAAAGACTGCAGCTCTTGTCGCTGGGGATATTCTTTCTTTTTAAACTGCTCATCATCTAAATTAACTACAGCCAGGCGAGGTTTTTCCGTGAGAAAGGCATAGTTACGTAGTGAGTTCCGTTCTTCTTCAGAAAGCGCTACCTCACGCATGGATTTGCCTGATTCCAGGACACGATAACACTTTTCGAGAATATTTAATTCAACCTGATTTTCTTTGGTAATCTTCTTGCCTGTCTTAATCCTGTCCATACGTTTCTCGATAAGCTCCATGTCAGCAAATAAAAGTTCCATCTCCACTGCTTCCAGGTCCCTGGCGGGATTGAGCTCTCCTGCTACGTGGACTACATCAGGATTATGAAAGGCCCTGAGGACGTGGACCAAGGCGTCACAGTTTCTTACATCGTTAAGGAATTTACTGGCGGCTTTATGGTCGCCCTGATTGACCAGGAGCCCCGCAATATCCGTAAACTCTATCTGGGCATAGGTAGTTTTTTTAGGTTTGTAGAGCCTGCTCAAAAAATCAATCCGGGCATCAGGAACCCGGGCCACCCCTACGTTGGCCTCAGTTTTAGCAGAAAAATTGCCAGTAGCTACCTTGCCGCTGGTCAAAAGATTAAAAAAGGTGGTTTTACCCGTCAAGGGTAAGCCGATTAATCCAATTTTCACTGTCTTTCTCCTCCTAAGCTTGTATGACACCAAAAAGATATTACCACAATGGAAGCTGAGGAGCAAATATCTTACGCTTCCCGACGCCAGTTTGTAATCCTATTACGTTATTTGAATGTTTTAACTTAATAAATTAAAAGGCAAGGTACGAAACCTTGCCTTTTTGCAACTTAGACATGGGGGACATGAGTAAAGACAACCTTGAATTCCCTGTCATAAATGTTGTTAAGATAATGGGGAACCCCTTTGGGTACCCGGGCGATAATCCCTGGTTCCAGGTGATAGGATTCACCGTTAATAACGATTTCACACTGTCCTTCCACGGGAAAAAATATTTCCACGCTTTTCTCATGAATATGCTCATCCATGGCCTTTCCGGGTTCCAAACGCAATAAACCCTGGCTCACATCTTCTTCGCCAATCGTGTTTTTGGAAACTGCCAGGCGGACCCTCGCATTGAGCCTGTCGGTTTCCGTAACATCGGCCAGCTTTACAATATAATTCATACTTACCTCCCCACAACATATAAAATCTGGTAATTTAATTATACTATTTCTTAATGTCCCTGAGAAATTTATTTTTCTTCCTCACCAAGCAGGGAAATCACATTTTTTGTCTAAATATCTAAATATTTTGTTGGGAATTTTATGGATGAAAGGATGAGCAAGATGTGTAACGATTATGCAGAACTTAAACCCAGTGAACGTCTGCTGTTAGGTCCCGGGCCAAGCAATGCTGACCCCCGCGTCCTGCGTGCTATGGCAGCACCTTTAGTGGGACATTTGGATCCGGAATTTTTACAGATCATGAATGACAATATGGCCCTCCTACGCTATGTTTTTCAAACCAAAAACGAGCTGACCATGGCTATGTCCGGTACGGGCAGTGCCGGTATGGAAACAGTTTTTGTCAACCTGGTGGAGCCAGGTGACAAAGTTGTGGTCTGTGTCAACGGCGTTTTCGGTCAGCGTATGGTGGATGTGGCGCAAAGGGCGGGTGCAGAAGTCACGGCCGTCACTGCACCCTGGGGCCAGATCATTGATGCCGCCGAAGTGAAAAAAGCCGTACAGTCTGTAAAACCGAAACTGGTGGCTATTGTTCATGCCGAAACTTCCACCGGTATCCTCCAGCCCCTGGAGGAAATCTCTGCTATTTGTAAAGAAGCCGACTGCCTCCTGGTGGTAGACTGTGTCACTTCCTTAGGCGGGGTAGAAATCAAAATTGACGAATGGGGCATCGATGCGGCTTACAGCGGTACTCAAAAATGCCTGAGCTGCCCACCGGGCCTGGCCCCTGTTACCTTTAATGAGAAAGCCCGGTCTATCATTAACAAACGAAAAAACAAAGTACAAAGCTGGTACCTGGATCTTACCATGATCCAGAATTACTGGGGTCAGGAGCGCTTCTACCACCACACTGCGCCTATTTCCATGGGTTATGCTCTCCGGGAATCTTTGCGTGTGATTTATGAGGAAGGCCTGGAGGCCCGTTTCGCCCGGCATAAACTGAATGCTGAGGCCTTAAAAGCCGGCTTAAAAGCTATGGGCTTTAAACTGTATGCCCAGGAAGGTTATCAGTTACCTTCTCTTACTACGGCTTGGATACCCGAAGGTGTGGAGGATGCATCAACCAGGAAGTTCCTCCTGCACAGGTATAATATCGAAATCGGCGGTGGATTAGGAGAAGGTAAAGGAAAAGTCTGGCGTTTTGGTCTTATGGGTCATAACTCCACGGAAAAAAATGTCCTAATACTCCTTACGGCTTTAGAAGCTGCCTTTGTCTACCAGGGTAAAGCTGTTGAACCCGGTGCAGGTGTCTCTGCTGCTTTAGCAGTATACAAAAATAATAAGTAAAGATAGAATAAAAGCCTACCCGTATAGAGGTAGGCTTTTATTCTACTATTCATAAATCAAAATTTCCACATCTTCCAATTCTACAGCCAGGAGCTTGACAATTTGCTCTTTCACATCTTCCCACTCCAATCCTCCAACACCGGTCCCTAGTTTGGGCATGGCGATGGATTTCCAGCCATGACTTTTAACAACCTCTTTCAGGGCCTTTAAACCAGCAGCAATGTAGGTAAGATCAGATTTTCGGGAAGCCTCCCGGCTGGTGGGAAAGAGCACCACAACATAAGGTGCGTCTTTAGGCTGCACTACCCATACTTTTCCAATATCCAAGTTTCCCTGAGCCAGAGCCTCTTTGTATTCCTGTTCCACATCGGGATAAGCCCGGGCTACCTGGGCAGCTAAACCCTGGGCCATAGCCCCTGCCGTTGTCACAGAAGAAACGACGACCTGAGCCGGGGCTTTTAAAATATCAGCATCTTTAACGTAGTTGATCATTGACTACCCTCCTGTAAAATTATGCAGTAATATACCCTAATAGACAATATACCATATTTTTCATGGATGCTAAATGAATATTATTTTGTGAATTTTAGTGCAATCTTTTTTAAAAAAACCCCGCAAACAAAACATACCATTCACTTTTCCATGTTTATTATATAGTTTTTACATTAAAATACCGCCCCATACATATGTAGTTTTTGTTAATTTTTTGCAAAATATGGCTCATCATGAGCCCTTAAAATTACTGTTTGTTTTCCGCTACCGGATCATATTTTTCAATCTCAATGATACTCTTTACCTTTTTATAGAGGGCAAAAGTCACAACGGAAGAGAGGGAAAACTTCACAGCGTTAAAAGGCAAGACAGCGCCGGTCAGCATTGGTAGCACCTGATTAGCCGGTATCCCCCACAATGGCAATAACCAAAAATAGTTGACTAACCCCATAACCAGCGTCGTTATCATCACACCAGCAAAAAGGCTAATCACCGCCATCCCTCTGGTTTTCTTGAGGGAATATACCAAACCTGCCACCAGCGCCATAGTACCTCCCGCAATGAAATTAGCAGTAACACCGATGATTCCAGCCTTGGAGCCACCAATTAAAAAAGTAATAACATTTTTTAAAAACTGTACCAGAACTCCAGCCCAGGGACCTACAGCAAAAGCGGCAATTATTGCAGGAATATCGCCTGGGTCATAGGTAAGAAACTCGGGGAAAAAAGGCAAAGGAAAAGCTATGGCATACATTAAAAGAACCCCAAAACCCGCCAGCAGAGCCAAACGCACCATTCGTTTTGTTGACATAAAACCATCTCCTTTGTAATGATTTATTCGGACCACCGGCAAACTCCAACAAACAAAAATCCCGAAGGGGTTTAACCTCCGGGTGAAAAAGGCAATGACCAAACAGCAAAGCCCAAAAAGCATGCTGTTTATCCCCTTCTCCCATCCAGACTATACTGTCGGCCCTGGAATTACACCAGATCAACCATACGGCTCGCGGGCTTTACCGCCGGTAAGGAATTTCACCTATCCCCGAAGGAGTTTGCTGTTCTTTTGTCCTTAATTAATATTATATTGATCTTTAACTATTTGACAATTCCCTTTTGGGGCTAACTTCTGCTAAAATAATAACGACCGCTTTCCGACTAATCTTAACGCTACCCGCCGCCCGTTATCAGCTACCCGTAAAACAATAACCTAGTAAGGTATCGGGAGTCGTGAAGCGTTCACTAGTAACTAACTAGTAACTAGGAACTAATAACCAGTAACTTAAGTACTGCGAACTGTGAACTACGAACTGCGAACTTCAACTACCAACTAACAACTATCAACTATCAACTAAAATTGCGAGGAATTTTATGAAACGTGTTTTCTTCGTTGACTTTGACGGAACCATCACCCTGCAGGATACCTGTGATGCTATGACCAAAGCCTTTGCCGCTGACGGCTGGCAGCAAACACTTCACAGGTGGGAGAAAGGCGAACTGAACACCCAGGACTGCGCCCGGGAAATTTTCCGTTTGTTTAATGTGACCAGAGAGGACCTGGCCTCATTTCTCGCTTCTATACCCATTGATGAGACATTCCGCGATTTTGTCCGGTATGTGGAAAGCCGGGGGGAAAAACTTTTCATCGTCAGTGACGGTTATGATTTCAATATATCCATTATCCTGGAAAAAGCCGGTTTAGGTCATCTTCCTCGTTTTTCCAACCGGCTGATTATTACGAACAATCAATATGATATCCACAGCCCTTTTCAGCTAACGAAATGTGATCAGTGCGGCACCTGCAAAAAAGAACTAGTATCCCGGCTCAGAGGGGATGCCCAGCAGGTAGCTTATATTGGTGACGGCTATTCCGACATGTGCGGTTGCCAGGCTGCTGATCTTATTTTTGCCAAAGGAAGCCTGCTTACCTTTTGTCAAAAAGAGGGCCTGCCAGTAATTCCTTTTTCCTCCTTTGCTGATATTTTAAGCTGGTTGAAAGAACATGATGAAAGATAAAGCTGCACTGCTTCGACTTCCGAATATTTATTGAAGCTTAAGGCACCCCGCCAGGGAGCCTTTTATATTTAAAAGCTTAAGAAATGTTCTCCACTTTTTCTTTTTTCCTTCTTACTTTCTGCCAACCATAATAGGTCCCCGAAATGACCGCCACCCAAACCAGTATTCCTCCCAGGTTAATGTACCAGGCATACTGCTCCTTGCCCCATAAGGAATAAAAGAGGATAGCGGGAGTTTGCCCTAAAGCAGTTCCCAGCAAGAAAGTTTTCAACCTGACATGGGTTAAGGCAAAAGCGTAACTGGCCAGGTCAAAAGGGACAAAAGGCAAGATCCGGGCCACAAAGACAGCCTGATCCTGGTATTCTTCGATTAATCTGATCATCGCGGCTAATACTTTGGGTGGTGCTGTGATATTAACCCCCAGGTAGCGGATGAGGCCAAAACACACCAGGGCACTACACAATGATCCCACCCAGGAGATGAGAAAACCTCCCCAGCTCCCGAAGATAATCCCGTTGGCTATGAAAATCATCACCGAGGGCAAGGGCGAAATAAAGGCCTGTACAATGATCAAGGCGAAGGAAATAAGGGGGGCCAGGTATCCGCCGCGCAGGATCAATTCTTTTATGGCTGTCATATTGCCTGTAGCCAGAATGGCTATCAGGTCGCCTCCCCAGTAGAAAACAGCTCCTATCATCAATAAAACCAGCAGAGTCTTTTTTACCATTCCAGGCTCCTTAACACAACTTGTAATTACTTTATTATACTTCTCCATGGTCCAGGATAAATCCTATCTCAGCAGGATTTATCTTATGCTAAATTAGCGAAAAAATTCTTTAATATCAACAGCCTTGTTCCATTTTGAGACAACCGGTTGTTTTCACTGCTCTATTTTGGAGCAATTTGCCCTTTCCAACCCTGATACGACCGTTGGCACGAATTTTGCAACTCCTTAGAAGATAAGAAGTAAATTCCATATTGCTTCCGACTCATCCTGTCCCCCGGGGAGAGGTTGAGCGTTGGGTTAGGGGAGCAATTCCCTGGCCTGCCGGTGCGCAAAGGAAGAGATGTCTGTGCAAGGGACATCTTTTTTCATTACCAAAAAATAATAAAATTTTATGGGGGTGTTATTGTGTATATTCTGAGGGTAAACATGTCTGACCTCTCCATCAAAAAGGAACCTGTGCCAGATAATTACCGGTTAATGGGTGGGCGTGCCCTAACATCACACATCATCAACACAGAAGTTGATCCCCACAGTCATGCTTTAGGTCCCAATAACAAACTGGTCTTCGCCCCAGGACTTCTGGCCGGTACTCCTGCTCCCAGCTCGGGACGTCTTTCCGTGGGTACCAAGAGTCCCCTTACCGGTACAATCAAAGAAAGCAACGCCGGTGGTGTTGCCGCCCAAAAACTGGCCCGTTTAGGTGTGAAAGCCATTATCGTCGAAGGCCAGGCCAAAGACAGTAAATGGTATATTCTCAAAATAGATAATGAGGGAGCCCAACTCCTTTCCGCCCATAGCGTGATCGGAAAAGGCAATTATGAGACGGGTGAATTGTTAAGAGCCCAATTCGGGGAAACGGCCGGTATCATCTCCATCGGCCCCGCCGGGGAAAACAAGATGAGTGCCGCTTCCATTGCTGTAGCAGATATGGAAGGACGTCCCGTACGCCATGCCGGCCGCGGCGGTACGGGGGCTGTCATGGGTTCCAAAGGTCTTAAAGCCCTGGTTATAGACGACACCAATGCCTCGGGTGTAGAGATCAAAGATAAAGAAGCCTTTAGAACAGCCGCTCAGGCCTTCAGCAAGATGCTCCTGGCTAACCCTACCTGTGGTACAGGTTTACCAACTTACGGTACAGCTGTTCTGATTAACATATTAAATGAAGCAGGTGGACTGCCTACGGAAAACTTTAAGCGGGGACGTTTTGAAGGGGCGGAAAAGATCAGTGGTGAATTCATGTATGACACGATTCTGGCCCGGAAAGGCAATCCTACTCATGCCTGCCATCCCGGCTGTGTCATGCGCTGTTCTCAGATTTACAACGATGCCGAGGGCAATTACCTTACTGCCGGTTTTGAATACGAAACCATTTGGGCCTTTGGTGCTGACTGCTGTATTGACAATCTGGATCAGATTGCCATGGCCGACCGTCTCTGTGATGATCTGGGCCTGGATACCATTGAAATGGGTGTAACCATGGCCGTAGCCATGGAGGCTGGTATTATCCCCTTCGGCGACGGGGAAGGTATGCTTAATCTCCTGAAAAATGAAATTGGTAAAGCTACTCCTTTGGGAAGAATCCTGGGCCAGGGAGCAGCCTTTACAGGCCAGGCCTATGGCGTAACCCGTGTACCTGTTGTAAAGAAACAGGGTATTCCAGCCTATGACCCCCGGGCCGTCAAGGGTATCGGTGTTACCTACGCCACGACCACCATGGGAGCCGACCATACGGCCGGATACAGTGTGGCCACAAATATTCTTAAGGTCGGTGGTTTTGTTGATCCTCTCGGTACTGAAGGTCAGGTAGACCTTTCCCGGGGCCTGCAAATTGCCACCGCTGCCATCGACAGTTCCGGTCTCTGTCTCTTTGTGGCCTTTACTGTCTTAGATGAGCCCGAAGCACTGCCGAAAGTGGCCGATATGCTTACCGCCCAGTATGGGGTAAAAGTAACTGTGGATGATATTACAGAGTTGGGCAAAGGGGTCTTAAGAGTGGAAAGAGAATTCAATACAAGAGCAGGATTTACACCTGCCCATGATCGCCTCCCCGAGTTCTTTACCACTGAACCCGTTCCGCCGCACAACACCACCTTTGACATTGCCGGTGAAGAATTGGATAAAGTATTCAACTTTTGAGGAGTGAAAACCATTGCAAGTGGAGGTTCGCCTCTATGCATATTTGCGGGATACCATACCTGAGGCAAAAAAAGGGCCTCTCCTGGTCGATATTCCTGAAAACAGTACAATTGGTGATTTGCTTGCTTATTTACAATTACCGGATGAATCAACCTTAATTGTGATGGTGGACGGGATACGCCAGTTCAATTCCTATCCTTTAAAAAGGGGGTCTCGCATAGCTATTTTCCCTCCTATCGGTGGGGGCTAAACTGCATAGATGCATTAAAAAGGGGATGATAAACATGTTACCATCCCCCTTTTTCTTATATTTTTATCCCATATTTCTGAATTTTTCGGTACAGGGTATTACGTGAGATACCGAGATAACGGGAAGTCTGAGTAATGTTGTTATTATGCTGTTTTAGAGCTAAGCTAATGGTTTGGAACTCCAGGTTATCCATAACCGTACCCCCGGTCTCCTGTGGACTCACATTGGATAAAGCCTGTAAGGAGGTAGGCAAATGTTCGGGCAAAATAATATTGTTATCGGCCAGATGAATAGCCCTTTCTAATACATTTACCAGTTCACGGACATTACCCGGCCAGGAATAGGTGTAGAACAACTGATCTACCTGGGGTGATACCTCCAGGCCGGTGTGGTGATAGCGGCTGCTTAAATCTGCCAGGATATGACTTGTTAGAATACCAATATCCTCCCGGCGTTCACGGAGAGGAGGAATTTCAATGGTGATTACATTCAGGCGGTAGTAAAGGTCCAACCGAAATTTCCCTTGCTGCACCTGTTCATAAAGATTTTTATTGGTAGCAGCAATAATACGCACATCTGCGGGGATAAGCTGTACTCCGCCAATACGGTGATAACACTTTTCCTGGAGGACACGGAGAAGGGCCGCCTGGCAATCTAAGGGCAGTTCGGCTATCTCATCCAGGAACAGAGTACCGCCGTTGGCCAATTCAAATTTACCTTTGGCTCCCTTGGCCCGGGCTCCCGTAAAGGCTCCTTCCTCATAGCCAAAGAGTTCACTTTCCACCAGGTTCTGGGGTACTCCCCCGCAGTTTATGGCCACAAAGGGTCCGTGACAGCGGCTACTCTTGTTGTGGATGGCATGAGCCAGCAATTCTTTACCCGTACCGCTTTCTCCCTGCAACAAAACAGTGGATTCCGTCTGGGCTGCACGCCTGGCCAGTTTTATGACCATCTGCATTTTTTCACTTTCCCCAATAATAGAATCAAAACTATAAACTGCTTTATGTTGGTAAACGGGCGTAATGTTTTTCAGTTTCTGGCCCTCCAGCATAACCAGGCGGTTTTGGATAGCTTTGGCCCCTGCCACTACCAGAGCCAAATTATGGGGATGGGCCCGGTAATAGTTGCCGGAAATATCCAACACCCCTACAATTTCCCCCTTACTGTTGAAAATGGGAGCAGCAGAGCAGGTTAGAAAATGATTTTCCTTTAATAAATGCTCATGGGCAAAGATGGTTACCGGTTTCTCTTCCACCAAAGCTGTTCCGATGGCATTGGTTCCTTTCCTGTGTTCGTGCCAGTTAACCCCTTGGGAAAGGTTTACCCGCCGGGCTTTTTCCATAAAGCTGGTATCTCCCAGCACTTTAAGGATGTAGCCCTGGGGATCTGTAAGAATAACGCAGAAGCCGGAACCTTTCATAGAAAGATAGATTTCTTCCATGATTGGTTTAGCCACCTCAATAAGCATACTGTATTTTTCCAGTAATTCCTTAAAACGATGTTCCTCCAGCTTATCCAAATGGTTAGGGGTGAAAGGATCCAGCTTGGTCAGACATCTCTCCCAGGAACGGGCTACAACTGAAGGGAGGGTTTTATCCAATTTCCCGTGGTAGACAAATTTTTTCCAGGCTTTTGCTACCTGGGGGGCTTTTAAAAGCATACATCATCCCTCCTCTTAAGGTAGACCAGATCATAATATTAAATGCTATATTATATAATGTGTTCACAAATTCCTGCAAGAAGCACTATTCCCGGAAACAACATTTATAAAATTAGGGGCTGATCTAAAGCAAAGGAATAGAGGATTTTTTCTTGCACGGGCTTTTTCAGGATCTGTTCTACCGCCCGGCTGTAGAGCATCATTTGGATATGATACCGGCTCCTTAGCTTTTCCAGTGTTTCCACCGTTACCAGGTCAGTTTTATAATCCACCAGGATAAACCCTTCTCCCTCTTCCCACAGGCAGTCAATGGTCCCCTGCACGAGAATACTTTCCCCAGGATAATCCTTTACGTCCACATATAATTCAGCTACAGGTAAAGCCAGGGTAAAAGTGACTTCCCGCAACAGCTTCTCCGCCTTCTGCATTCTCTGTCCTAAAGAGGTGTTAAAGAACTTTTCTATTTTATGTACATCTACGGCTTCTCCCTGGGCAGGGGTAAGCAACTCCATTTCTACCATATTCCTGATTTGTCCCTCAATGTTGTTCCGGTCTAGTTCCTGGGATACATCAAGATGCCTCATAACCAGGTGGTAAGCGGAGCCTTTTTCACTGGCCGATAAACCTTTTCTATCCTGGAGAAAACGGGGTCGCTTTGTTAATTCACGCCAGTGAACAAAAGCAGGGCTGGCGGTTTGGTCCTGAGTTAAATACTGGTAACGGTTTTTTATTTCTGTTACTGATAATTTGGCTGGAATATCAACCAATGCCCGTTGTGGGTAAGACCAGGCCAGTCTGTCCATAATTCCAGATGTTTCAACTGGGCTAATAGGCACCGGCTCCAACTGCCTTACCTTATCCAGATAAGTACGGTAATCACCGCTATTTTCCTCCTTTGTGATCTGGAGGGTGTTTCGATCCCAGAACGAAATTTTAAACTCTACAGGATAATTAGCTAATGAAGGGGCAGGGCATCCCAGGCTTGTGTCCCTAGCCCGCAGGGGCTCGCCGGAGCGATGACGCATCAGGCAGGGGCCCAACCAGTCCCAATAGCAAGCAGCTTCTCTTAAGATTCCCGGTGACAGTTCCCACTCCTTCCGGGATACAACCTTCCCCCAGCTCTTTATCTTCTTCTCACAGTCTTTAAGGGTCCCCACAAGAATCAACTGCTCCCTGGCCCGTGTCAGGGCCACGTACAAAAGACGTATTTCCTCGGCTAAAAGTTCTTTCCTCAACTTATTCTTAATGGCCATTTTGGCCAAAGTAGGGTATTTAAGACGCTGGCGATAATCCACCCAGACGGGCCCCAATCCCAGTTCTTTATCCAGCAAAATATCCTGCTGCAGGTCCTGCTGGTTAAATCTCTTGCCCAGGCCGGCCAGGAATACCACAGGAAATTCCAGCCCCTTGCTTTTATGAATACTCATGATCCTGACCACATCTTCGTTTTCACCCAGGGCCCGGGCCGCGCCCAGGTCGTTGTTGGTCTCTTCTAACTTTTCCAGGAAACGCAGGAACTTAAAGAGCCCCCGGTAAGTAGTGCTTTCGTACTGTTTGGCCCTGTCAAGAAGAGCCCGCAGGTTAGCCTGCCTCTGTTTCCCACCGGGCATAGCCCCTACATAATCGTAGTATCCTGTTTCCCTGTACAACAACCAGATTAAATCAACCAGGGAGTTACGCCGGGCATATGTACGCCAGCCCTGCAATTTTTGCAGGAAGGTACGAAGTTCTTCCCCCAGCCGCCCACTCTCTTTGCGTGCCGCCAAACGTAAGGCATCATAAAAATCGCCGTATGGCCGCTGGAGCCTGATTTTTGCAAGTTCTTCCGCCGCCAAACTCACAATAGGTGAGCGCAAGACAGCTACCAGGGGAATGTCCTGGCGGGGATTATCAATGATCTGCAACAGGGCAATCATAATCTGTACTTCCTGGGCCGCAAAGTAGCCTGTCCCTACTTCAGCATAAGCGGGAATCCCAAGCTGGCGGAACACCTCCAGGTAGGTATGGGCCTGACCTCTGGTAGTCCGGAGCAGTATCACCATATCCCGGTAAGTTACAGGACGATATTCGCCTTTTCCCCGGTCCCAGACCAAGAAGGGTCCACCCTCAGGCCCCTCCCCGGAGAAGAGCTGCAGGATACGCCTGCCTATGAGCCGTGCTTCCAGCCGGACACTATCCAGATCTTCATTTTCTGGATAAAAATCTCCGGCATTCTCCTCCATCGTTTCCGACTGTATTTTTTCGTCTCTATCGATGTTGTTTTCGAGTATATGTACTTCCAGGGCAGCAGTCCCAGGACCTGTTCTGGGAGGATAGTTGGCACCATAGACCAGTTCCGCCTCCCGGTCATAAATGATACCGCCTACTTTTTCACTCATAATTTGGCGAAAAATAAAGTTCACTCCCTGGATAATTTCCTGCCTGCTGCGGAAATTTTCCGCCAGAATAATCTTTTTGCCTCTTACGCCGGGCTGCTGACCATAAGTATGGTATTTGGCCAGGAAAAGCCTGGGTTCGGCCATGCGAAAACCATAAATGCTTTGTTTAACATCCCCCACCATAAACATGTTGGGTCTTTCCGTATCCTGGCGCGATACTAAAGCCAGGATGGCTTCCTGCACAGGGTTGATGTCCTGGTATTCATCGATCAGTACTTCCTCGTACCTGTTCCTAAGCTTCTCAGCCAATGGCAAGGAGAGCCACTGCCCCTCTTCTTTCTTGCGCAACAAAGCCAGGGTAAAGTGTTCAATATCGGAGAAATCCAGGATATTGCGCTGTAATTTAGCCTTGAGAAAACGGAAAGAGAATTCCTCCACCAGGTGACACAGCCCCCCCATCAAAGGGGCCATATCCCGCATATCCTCCAGCAATTCCAGGGGAGAGCGGTTAAAATACTCTTTCGAAAGCTGCTGCAGAGTTTTTTTCACTTCTTCCCTTAATTGCTGTACTTCCTTTTTTAAAACTTCATCTACCTCAGTCCGGCAAGGCTTCAGG
This sequence comes from uncultured Peptococcaceae bacterium, assembly GCA_964637385.1. Taxonomy (GTDB): domain Bacteria; phylum Bacillota; class Peptococcia; order DRI-13; family DRI-13; genus Thermanaerosceptrum. The sequence continues at coordinate 156,920 of CAZWTM010000001.1, read as the reverse complement.
GGGTTAAATTTAAAACCCTGCATGGCTGCAAAAACCTCCTGCCAGGATATCTTCGTCTTAGCCAGGATATCTTCCAGGAGCTGTATTTCTTCCGTCAGGTTCTTGTTATAGACAGCAGGCCCTCCCGGACTGAGGGCCAGGCGCTGTGCTTCTCTCAGCTTTTCCAGGCCATCCTCCAGGGATATAACGATATTCTCCAGCATACTATGGAAAAGGGACCGGGTAGCTTCATCTTCCAGGCTAGCCCGAAAAGAGTGTTGCACGTGCTGCAGCCACAGGGCAGGATCAGGTTGGCTCCGGGAAAATTCATAAAGCTTTAATACAAGGTCCTGCAGGATTTTGTCATCCTTTTCTCCGCCAAAGCCTTCCACCAGTTCCAGGAATGTCCCATCCTCTACCGCATATTTATCCTCAAAAAGTTCTTCCAGTACCTCCAGTTTTAAAAGCATGGCTTCCGTATCATCTGCAATCCTAAAGCGTGGATCCAGGGCCAGCCCCTCCGGCAAGGAAAGCTGATAATAATTTTGCCTGATGATTTCCAGGCAAAAAGCGTGGAGGGTGGAAATAGACGCTTTCCCAAGCAACAAAAGCTGGCGCTCTATGTTTTTATCGGTAGGGTTCTCCTGGTAACGCCTGGTTAAAGCCCTGTTGATTCTTTCCCTCATTTCCTGGGCCGCCGCATTCGTAAACGTCACCACCAAGAGTTTATCCACATCTATGGGCTGAATGGGATCCAGAACCCGCTGAATGATTCTTTCTACCAGAACGGCGGTCTTGCCCGCTCCTGCTGCCGCAGCCACTAAGATATTGTCACCTCTGTAATAGATGGCCGTCTCCTGTTCCCTGGTCCAGATGGGTTTCTCCATCTCCTGCCACCTCCTTTAAGCCAATCTCATACCAAATCTCCTCCGCTTCCTTTTCTTTTATAACCCGATAGGAGTTACCGAGAACGCTAAGATCAAAACGACAAATACCAGCATACAGGCAATAGGCACAGGGACGTTTTCCTTTGTACTGATAGGGCTGGATACGGACGTCTCCTTCCATGATTTCCTGCCCTATTTCCTCGAGAATTTTTTCTACATGTCTGCGTAACTTCGTGAATTCTTCCAAAGTCAGGGCATTGCTCGTCCCCTGATAAAACTCCTGCTCTTTATTTAAGCTTACGGGAATCAGGTCTGAATGACCGCTAATCTCAGCATCCATCATTTTAATAACCTCAGGGTCTTTGAGCAGATAACCTTTCATTTTTAATTCCCTCAGAATTTTCTTTTCAATCTCTGCCGCGGAAAGAGGTCCTTTTTCTGTAATAAAGGGATCCCTAATGGTAAAATAAAGAACTCCCCCCGGATGAGCTTCTCCCTCTATGAGATGAGGGGCATGGGTTAAAACCACATCTAAATAAGCCAGAAGCTGAAGCTTCAAGCCATAAAAAATTTCCAGGAGGCTCAAGGATGTAGAACCCGATTTAAAGTCAATAACCCGTAAATAATATCCTTTAGCACCCGGGGCACCGTCCACCCTGTCAATTCTCCCCTGTAAAACTATAGTAGATCCATCGGCTAAGGTAAGCTGTAACCCTGGTAAAGCTCCCTCCCTGCCAAAAGTAATCTCCACACCCAGGGGACGGAAAGTACCGCGGCGGGCGTGTTCCTGTAAGACCCAGACGGCCCTTAAGACTATCCGTTTCAGTTTTCCTGTCAGATACCTGTAACGGGCTGTACTGAGAAGAAGTTCATTTTGCAGCTGGGGAATTAATTCATCAATGATCATTTCGGTAATCTCCCTGGTCTGCTCCATGGTTAATTGGGCCCATTCCAGTCCATGGGCCTGCAGGTATTGATAGAAACGTTCCAGGGCTTTATGGAAAAATTGCCCCAGGTCTGGGGCCCCCAGTTTAAATTCCGGCCGCGCTTTAAGTTTTAGGCCATAAGCCAGGAAATGGGCAAAGGGACAGGCCTTAAACCTTTCCAGCCTTGATACGCTTGTATGCAAAGTTGTCCCGTATATTTTCCTGGCCTGTTCCCGTGATATTCTCTCCTCCCGGTTGACATGGTAAAGCCCATTTACTACCATGCTAAGAGGCTTATGCCACTCTTTTTGACCAATATACCAGTTATAGACATGCCACCAGAGGGGATTCACTAATTTTCCCTCTACAGCCTGACGCAGAACGGCTGCCAGGTATCCCAGGGTACGGTGGGGATGAACCACATAATCTTCATCATGATCACCGGTAGGCTCCACAGAGCATACGGTCAAACCTATCTTCTCTTCCCCCAGGGTGAATAGCTCCCGAAACCTGTCAATCAAGGGAGAAGGCGCCAAGGCTTTACCGTCCCCATCAGCCATAGGATAGCTGACCCATAAGAAATCACTGGCTCTCGTCAGGGCAAGATAAATCAAAAACTGCTCCCCGTACAGGCGTTTCTCACTGCCGGGAGCCAGGGAGATACCTATCCCGGCCAGGGCCTTTCGTTCATCGTCAAAGAACAGGCCCTCTTCCAGACTGCGGGCCGGAAGCACTCCCTCATTGACCCCGAGCACAAAAACGGCCTTTAAATCAGGATTACGGAACCGTTCCAGGGAACCCACCAGTACCTGGTCTAACCCCGGAGGTATCAAACCTAATTGTAATCCTTCTAAACCGCTGTTAAAAACCTGGCTGAATTCTGCAATAGTTAACTGTTCCTTTCCCAAAACTTCCGCCGTCTGGTCCAGGAGTTCTATGACCTTATCCCACACCTGAGCGTGAAGCTTGGCTTCCTCCAAACGCCCTGCTTCCTCGGCTTTTTTACCCCAGAGCTCCAGTTTCCAGGCAACACCAAGGTCCTCTAAAAGTCTAAAGAGGTTAAAGCAATAATCCAGGGCCGTGTGACTGTTCTTACAGCGATTTTGCAGTGCCAGAAGGGCCTTGGACGCCCGCTCTCTGGCCTTGTTGAGGCGCTGTAATTCCATCTCTTCTCCCTGGGTTAATTCACTTTCTTCACCTAAGGTAAGGGAGCGCCTGTACTGCCAGGGTCGTCCATCGGTCCAACGAGCACCGCGGATACCGTGGGCCAGGCAGTAGTTTTCCAAAAGGTCTACATCCTGGCGGGAAATAGAAACCAAATCAGTTTTAAGATAACGGAAAACAGGGTCATAATTCCATCCTTTCTCCACTACTTCCAGGGCAGCGCGCAGTAATTCCAAAAGGGGATGGTGTTGTACCGGGCGCTTCATATCCAAAAAATAGGGAATTTCGTAATCGGCAAAAATCGCAGGCAATAACAACTCATACTGGCTGAAATCCCGTAACAAGACGGCCATATCCTGGTAACGATAGCCTTCCTCCCGGCACAGCCTGATAATTTCCCGGGCCACACCCTCTATTTCTGCCCGTCTGTTGGCAGCAGCTACCAGTTTTAGACCTGCTCCCGGTGGCCGGGCAACTTTTTTCTCTGCCAGGAAACTGCTTTCCAGGAAAGCTAAGTCTCTCCGCCGGGAAAAACGGTGCTCGCCGCTAAAATCTAAACAATCATCTTTTTCTACAGGACAATTAACCTCATAAGCAAGCTGGCGCAGTTTCTGGTATGTTTCCCAGGGTGGATAAAAGCAGTGGGTCTCCGGCAAAAGCTTTCTGGTGTGCTCTTCATCCAGGCAGACAGTCACATTCACCCTGGTACACAAAAGCAACAATTCCGCGAGGACGTGATATTCCTGGGGAGTAAAACCGTGAAATTCGTCGACCCAGACCTCAGAATTCCGTAAAAAGGAGGCCCGGTGAAGGTTTTTTGCCAGGAGAGATAAGTAATCATCAGTATCTATGTACTGATTTTTAATGTATGCTTCAAATTCTTTATAGATTAAAGCTAATTCTGCCAGTTTATCGGGTAAAGAGGGATGCCTCTTTATTTCTTCATGCTCTAAACCCATCTCCAAAAACTCTGGAGAAACGGCATACAGCTTAAACTCGGAAATAGCTTTCGCCAGGGTTTCCAGGAAACCGGGCTGTTCAATAACCCGTCCAAAGGCTCTAAACTTTTCTTTATGTATTTCTACAATGCGACGCAGGATTAAAATTTTGCCCGTTTCGTTCAAAGGAGGAAACAATCCTCCCCCTGTCTCCTGCAAAACGCGCCAGGACAAACGCTGGAAGCTTAATACCTGGATATTCATAAGGCCGCCAGCAGGATGCCGTTCTAAAATGGCTTTCTCCCTTTGAAAAGTTGCCTGTTCCGGTACAAGATAAATCAAGTATGCGCTGCTGTCTCTCTGAGCTTTCTCCACTATTTCCGAAAGACATCTATGGGTTTTGCCGGTACCGGCCCGTCCGATAATGAATCTTAGGGTCACCGGGTTCCCCCCCCTCTCCTTAAACAGCTTTTTAATGTTTTGCGTTATGAATATTTCCACTTATGAGGGCAACGTTCCTGCAATTTAGAACAAAACACGTACGTGACTTTAATTTTTTAAGAAAGTGTACTTATTCAAGAAATTATAAAAAAAAAACGGCTGAAAACTTTACTGTTTCAGCCGTTTGATATGTAATTCTATAAATCTTTGGCCGGTATAGGTCCCCGTGAAATGACAATCTTCCCTGTACGAACGATCTCAATGATGCCATGGTCCTGCAACACCTCGCAGAGGGCATCAATTTTATCCTGGGAACCCGTTAATTCAATGACCATGGTTTCCCTGTTCACATCAACAATTTTGGCCCGGAAAATGTCTACGATATCCACAATGTCTGAACGTTTTTCAGGTAACGCTTTTACCTTAATTAAAACAAGTTCCCTGTCTAAAGAGTCTATTTCTGTCAAATTGACAATCTTAATAACATCAACTAATTTGGAAAGCTGATTTACTACCTGCTCAATTTCCAGGTCATCACCATTGACCACGATGGTAATGCGGGTCATATCAGGTTCTTCCGTATAGCCGGCAGCAATACTCTCAATATTAAAGGCTCTCCGGCTTATCAAACCGGAAATTCTGGTCAGAACACCAGGGCGATTCTCCACCAGCACAGCTAAAGTGTGGGCCATAATTTGCCTCCTCCTCCAACACGATGCATTTGCAGGTATTATATTGAATAGAGGCCTAGATTGTCAACCTAAACTTTATCCTTCACGTTAACACACCTTTCTTTTAATAAGAACGCAGAGTGGCTCTCATTCTTTGCGGATTAAGGACGAGAGCCAAAGCATCCTCAATGCTTTGGACAATTATTTGTGCATTTAAGAGAGCTTCCCGGGCACAACCTTCCCTTCCTATTACAGCAATGGAGAGGATACTGTTCTTTAAAATCCTGGCATCATTTACGCCGTTACCTATGGCCAAAACTTTATGTACACCCAAAGTTTTAACGTATTCCTCTTTCTCCCGGATATGGTCCCCGGAAGACAATTTTTTTATTACCAAAGACAAACCCTGACACTGCTCTTCCACGCTGCCGAAAGTATCGGAGGTTATAATATGTACGGTTACGTCCCGCTGTATTCGTTCTAAAAGAGGAAATACGGCAGGAATTATCTTGCCATCGACAGCGATAGTCCCGTTAAAATCTAAAACCAGATGCTCAATACGTATAATGCCGCGTCCAGGTATGTTGTAGCTTAACATGATTTTCCCTCCTTGCAAGATGGAATAAGCTAATGTTGTCTCATTCTTTACCGGCTAACTTTCCCCAAGGAGAATTTTGATGAAATCAATTAATAGTAATCACTATCATTTTTTTCTAATTCTATAGTATAATTATGATATAAAATGATGAAATAAAGAATATAAAACCGGAAAAAACTATTCTTAATAATGGTATTAACTCCAGCAAAAAAGAATTGACTTAAAATAATATATACCAACTATTACATATTGCCAAAAAATATGTTATATGCTACAATTTAGTTCCTTGAAAAAATGAATAAAGCACATGAGTATGCCGGATGATCGCGGGCACCAATGCCGAAAGGCTGTGCCTGAGGAAAGTCCGAGCTCCACAGGGCAGGGTGCTGGGTAATACCCAGTGGAGGCGACTCCAAGGAAAGTGCCACAGAGACATACCGCCGATGGCTAGAATAAGCACAGGCAAGGGTGGAAAGGTGAGGTAAGAGCTCACCAGCAGCCAGGTGACTGGCTGGCTCGGTAAACCCCACCTGGAGCAAGACCGAATAGGGGGGCAATGGAATGGCCCGTTCCGCTCCCGGGTTAGGTCGCTTGAGGTGCCAGGTAACTGGCATCCCAGATAGATGATCATCGCTCCGCAAGGAGTACAGAACTCGGCTTACAGGCACACTCATGTGCTTTATGCAGGGACTTGTATAATGATTATACATTATGCAAGTCCTTTTTATTGCCTAATTGAGCCAAACCCCTTGATATGGCTCAATTAGCAAGAGGGTTATGTATCATTTTTCAGTAATCTCATATAACTGGCCTTTTTATCAAATTTTATTATTTTCCATGGTTTTTAGATATTATCACCCCGATAGTGGTAAAAATAAAATATCCTATCGTTGCAGCGCGCGAAGAGGTACATCCATGTTCAATCTAAAGTTTTCCATGCTAAGCCCCCTGTCAAACAATTATCAAAAACTAAAAACAATTGCCTTGCCCATGCATTGTGTTAAGGGGGCAAGTCTTACCCACACTTTTTTAAACAAACAGGCTAAAGAAATTTTATATAATGACGGTTACCAGAAAGAAGCGGATTTCTTTACCTATTTTTCGGAACAACTGGACATGGGAGTTACCTGGGCTGATACGGGACTAAAGAGTTTTAACCACTTTTATGATAACGAAACTAAAACCGGAAAATGGTTGTGGAGTAGTGCCACCCTGACCTGCGAATCTTTTTTTGAGAAATCCCTTACGCTTTGGGGAAATAAACAATATGAAAAAGCAATGTTTTTTCTCGGGGCAGCCACTCACCTGGTTCAGGATATGTGCGTTCCTCACCATTCCCGCTGTGTTCTGGGAAAAGGTCATATTGAATTCGAAAAATGGGCCAAAAAACGCCGGAAAAATTACGCCATCACCAATGGTGATATGTACCTGAACCTAAAAAAGCCAGGGGAATGGATTTATTTAAATGCCTCTTTCTCCTTTGATTATTTTCCCTATGTCCAGTTAAATAGTCCTGAAGACCATTATCACCTGGCGGCAAGTGTTCTCCTGCCACGAGCTCAATCAAGTACAAGTGGTTTCTGGTTATGGTTTTATAATTTAGTTCATCATAATTAGCTGAGAAATTTTTTATACTATATGATAAATTTAAAGCTTATTGGGGCCGGTTATGATGAAAAGAGTATTGTTCGTCACCGTTTTAATGGTTTTGCTCATATTTTCATTTGCTTACGTTTTCCATAGGGATACTAAAATAGAACGATATAATTATCCGCCGGTAATGCTGTCTAAAACCGTCGACACTGCAAGAAATCTCTATTTTGTGTTTTTGAATGGGTTGGATACCCGGTGTGACGGCAGCCCTTTTAAGCATATGGGATTTGAAAATATCAGACAAGCACTGTCTGTGATAGGCTATTCATTTTATGATAATCGCTTTCTTATGTACAGTTATACGGGTGGCCAAATAAATAAGGGCAATTGGCTTCCACATCCTTATACTCCTAAGGATACAGGTCAATCTCTTCACCTCAGCGTCCACCAATTAGAGCAACTAATTGAAAGCCTATCCTTGGCTAACCCTGAGGCTCGCTTTATTCTTGTTGGGCACAGTTTAGGAGGAAGAATAGCACTGGATTTTGTGAGTACAACTCACCCCTCTAACAGAAAAAAGATTCAGGGTGTCATAACCTTGAATTCACCCTTAATGGGCTCAACAATAAATGTTCCAGGAATACTCATGAAAATACTGGACACAAGTGGTTGTATCTGGGGCAGTACAGCAGTAAAACAACTGATTTACGAGTCCAGGTTTTATCAAGATTTAGTTCAGTTACGCACTTCATCTATTAAACAACTTCAAAAAGACGGGGTACAAATAGCAACATTCTCCCATAGTAAAGATTATTTTGTCCAGAGTAAGACTTCCTGCCTTATGGACCCCAAAGGGTATCCTGTTACTGCGGGGTTTGTTCTAAACAGTAGCCCTAATAATTCCAAACTCAAAAATAATCATATGCAAATTTTAGACCATCAGAGCGTCATTTCTTATCTCATCACCTTAGCTTCCCACGCAATATAAGTACAGCGTTGTATAAAACCAGGAACCTACAAGTACTTAGGAATATCATTATTTAAAATTACAAATAATACAAAATGTACAAGGAGGTATGATGATGTCAAATATCTACTGTAGTAAACAGCTGTCACTACTGGGACAAGGGGAACGTTTCTGTTGCCAATGAAATTATGGTAACAGCCGACAACTTAGCTGCTGAGAAGCCAGACACATTCGATGCTCCTAACCATGCCCAATTCCCCACTACTCCCGTTGACGACTGTATGACCACCTGTTGTAAAACTTTTGTTCCCAAAGGTTCCAAATAAAATAAAAGCTGACGGAGTAAAAAAGACAAGCAGTAATTATTTTCTTAATCTTATTATTGATTACCAGTCCGGGCGAGGAGTCCATATTTCTTCTGGCAATTTTATGCTCGTCATGGCTGCACTGGTAGCCGGTCTGTTCTGGGGTTATATCTACTGGCGAGAGAAAAGCATTATACCGGTAATGATTTCTCATGCTTTGTGGACAGTCAGCATTTTTATACTTTTTCCTGTAATGTAATCTTTGGTAAGATAAAATAAGAAGAGCAAGAACCTCTGAAGAGGGGTTCTTGCTCTTCTTATTTCTTCTCTAAGATTCCCATCAATACCTTCTCAGGCGTAATGGGCAGGCTTCTGATATTCACACCAACGGCGTTATAAACAGCATGGGCAATAGCGGGTGAAGGTGTATTAATGACCACCTCTCCCACAGATTTGGCGCCAAAGGGTCCCGTAGGCTCATAACTAGGTTCAAAGGCCACAGTGAGTTTCCCTATATCCTTTCTGCAGGGGATTTTATACTGCATAAAGGAGTCTGTCTGCATTTTTCCCTTTTCACTATATTTTACGTCTTCATACATAGCCATACCAATGCCCTGGACCAGGCCACCTTCCACCTGGATACGGACCAAATTGGGATTAATCATGGTACCGCAATCCACAACGGCTAAATATTCAATTAAATCTATTTTTCCTGTTTCTTTATCAACCTCTATTTCAGCAAACCCGGCCACGAAGGGGGGAGGACTTGTATCCCCGCCAAAAGTACCCGCACCTACCAGCTGCATCTTCCCTTCCCCGGAGATTAAGCGCTGGGCCAGTTCATCCAGGGATAAGGCTTGATTGTTACTTGTGGCCTTCACAAACTGGCCGTCAAATTCTACTTCTTCAGAGGAAACACCTAAAAATTTAGCACCAGCTTCCACAATCTTTTTTCTCATATCTAGAGCGGCCCTGACGACGGCATTTCCGGTGACATAGGCGGTACTGGAAGCATAGGAACCTGTATCATAGGGTGAAATATCCGTATCGACAGCATGCACAATGATTTTGTCCATGGTGGTTTCCAGGACCTCTGCGGCTATCTGGGCCATGGTAGTGTCGCTCCCGGTCCCCATATCCGTGGAACCTAAGAGCAGCGTATAGAAACCATCATCATTCAATTTTATTACAGCGGAAGCCGTATCAATACCGGCGATGCCTGAACCCTGCATGGTGATGGCCATCCCCACAGCACGGACTTTCGTATCACTGATAACTTTGCGAGGGTACTTTTCCTCCCAGCCAATGAGTTCTTTACCTCTTTTAATATAACGATCCAGGGAACTGCTCATCAATACAACCGGCTTTCCTTCCGGGGTTTGACCTAAAACTGGATGGGCGTCCCCTTCCCTGATGATATTCTTTTCCCTTAAATCTGCCGGATCTATTTTTAACTTGGTTGCCAATTCATTAATAGCTGATTCCAGGGCAAAGGTCCCCTGAGTAACGCCATAGCCCCGCAAGGCCCCTGCCGGCATTTTGTTGGTATAGACGGCATGGCCCATATATCTGACGGCCCTGGCTTTGCCATACAGCGGCAGTGTCTTATATCCGGTCACGGCAAAAACCGTAGGGGCGTGTTCACCATAGGCCCCTGTATCAGACAAAGCCTGCATATCTATTGCTTTAATATTTCCTTCTTTATCGGCACCCAGTCTTACCGTAATGCGCATAGCATGCCTGCTGGTAGTACAACTGAAAGTTTCTCTTCTATCGTAGATAATCTTGGCCGGTTTACCCGTTTTTAAGGTTACGATGGCAGGAAAAACTTCTACCGATGCTGTCTGCTTTCCCCCAAACCCGCCGCCGATCCTGGGTTTGATCACACGCACCTTGCTCTTAGGAATATCCAGGGCCCTGGCTACTATTCTTCTCACATGAAAGGGAATCTGCGTAGAACTGACGATGGTAAGTCTTCCGTTGTGATCAAAATAGGTTAAAGCACGGTAAGTTTCCATCATGGCATGGGCCTGGGCCTGAGTATAATAGGTTGCTTCCACTACCACATCGCTCTTTTTCAGTTCTTCTTCCACATCGCCAACTTCGATTTTACAGGAAGAGGCGATATTCCTGGGTTTATCCAGACCAATGTCCATATTTACCGTAAGGTCTCCTTCCGGATGGACCACCGAAGAATGACCTATGGCCTTTTCAAAGTCCAGCACGGGCTCCAAAACCTCATACTCTACTTTAATCAGCCTCATGGCCTTCTCTGCCGCTTTCTCATCGGAGGCGGCAATAATGGCAACTCCATCCCCCACATACCTTACGTATTCATCTAAGATTAGGCGGTCATAGGGAGAAGGCTCGGGAAAAGACTGCCCGGCCATGGTAAAGCGCACTTTGGGGACATCCTGATAGGTAAGTATGCACTCTACACCGGGTACCTGGCTTGCTTTTTCTGTGTTGATGGATTTAATCCTGGCAAAGGCATGGGGGCTTCGCAAAATTTTTACCACCAGCTCATGGCCATTAGCCAGATCATCCGTATAAACAGGCTTTCCCGTTGTAATATCCATTCCGTCAATCTTAGAGATTGGCTGATTTACTATCCGCATCACTACACGACCCCCAGATACTTTTTAATTGCTCTTAACTGCCCCTGATACCCCGTGCAGCGGCAAAGATTCCCTGTCAGGTAGTGAATAATATCTTCCTCTGAAGGATTTGACAGTTCCCGCTTCATGGCCAAAACCGTCATAATAAAGCCCGGGCTGCAGAATCCACACTGATCCGCGCCTTCCCTGACCAGAAAGTCGGCAAACTCCCTGGCTTCTTTCTGCACACCTTCAATGGTGGTAATATTTCTCCCGTTTACTCTCACCGCTAGTACAGAACAAGAGAGTACCGGTTTGCCATCGAGCCAGACAGTACATAAACCGCAGGAACTTGTATCACAACCCTTTTTTACACTTAAAAAACCGTATCTTCTTAATGTATCAACTAAAAACTCATCATAGGTGACTTCCAGTTCCATCATTTTTGCATTAACAGTCACACTAATTTTCATGATAAGACCTCCCCTATGGCTCTTTTGAAAAGAACTTTACAGACTGCTTCACGGTATTTTTGACTTGCCCGCATATTACTGCCGAAGGTCAACTCACGAATGGCAAGGTCTGACACATGGTCGATATCTTCCGGGGACAATTGACTACTGGTCAAATATCGCGAAGCCTCCCGGGCAATTATGGCCCGTCCGGGCCTGGCCCCCGCCACCAAAAGCCACTGACCGCCCTCTTTAGAGACAGCTACATTTACAATGGCATAGTCGCTTTGCGAGTTTCTCATGGCTTTAAAAGCTGCTTTTCTATTGGTCTTAGGAATAATGACTTTCACCAGAATATCCTTTTCCGCACCTTTTTCCAGGAATTGTTCCAAAGAAATCCGCCCGGCCTTAAACAACTCCACCTCAGCTTCCAGGCAAAGTAAAGCCGTAATGAGATCGGAAAAGCCATAACGGGAATAAACAGTCCCTCCCACTGTCACGGTATTACGCAGCTGTACTCCCACGATATTTGCTACTGCCTGGGGCACAAGACCGTTAAAATAACTTTGCAAAACAGGACTTGTTTCAAGCTCACGCAAAGCAGTCATGGCTCCGATTTCGATGGTCTGGTCATACTCCTTGATAAAGTCTAAATTAAGCTTGGCCAGATCAATGGCGGTCCCTATTCTTTGGGAACCCATGCGTAGAAAGGCACAGCCGCCAAGAATCGTATTATTTCTTTTTGCCTTTAAAATCCTGTACGCCTCCTCCAGCGTTTCAGGAACAACATAGTCCTGAATTGTAAACATAATGATCCTCCCTCATCCTTCAATGGTTAAGCATTCAAAACCTTAAGCCTTTTCCCTGATAGATTCGACTATTTTATTTTGTAATCCTTTTTCCTGGTCTTCGGGTAAAACAATATTTAAGATAAGGGCAATCATCCCCATGTTCCTCCTCTGTTTTTCGTACATTGTTTTGACAAAAACTATTATAACATGATATAGCGTATTTCACGAACATTATGTTGCCATTCAAATAATTTTGTTTGTATTTGCATGAACATTATATATGACATATTACTCTGGGTTCGGTCATGTCCTAAAAAAGGAAACAGGCAATCCGCTAAGTGCGAACTGCCTATTTAAATCATATGAGCGCTGAAAGTACCGACACACGAACGATAATCCCCAGGAACTTACCTTTTTCATCTATTACCGCTATGGGATATTTGCTTTCTGTGGCTATGGGAAGCAAATCCTGAATATATGTCTCGGGACCGGTAGTGTTATAATCGTGCTTTAGTATCTCTTTCAACGTTTTTTGTTCCTTAATGGCTTTTATAGTATCATCAATGGTCACAAGTCCTAATAACCGTCTGTCACTGTCTACTACGAAAATACTGGATATACCGTTTTTCTCCATTTCCTTAGCTGCCACGTTGAGCCCGTCTTTGAGAGATATGAGGGCAGGTTTAAACATAATATTTTTCGCCTGAATAACTTTTGTTTTATCAATATCCTTAACAAAATTTTCTATATATTCATTGGCTGGGGTAGAGAGAATTTCTTCAGGAGTACCAATCTGCTCAATTTTGCCATCCCGCATACCCATAGCCTTTTTCAATAATGAATCTAGCCACATCGTTATGGAAGCGGATACTATCCCAACCGGCATCAGCAAATACTATGGTCTTTTTATTTTTTTCGGGAGCCGCTGCCGGCTGGTCTTTCCCTTCCTTTTTGGCACAAGCCGTACTTACAGATAATATGCCAAGCAAAAATATACACAACACAAATAATATCCTTTTCCTTCTATAACTCAGCACACTTACACCTCCACTAAATTTTAATTACTTTATGATTGTAAGGCAACTTACAACTTATTGTCAAATTATAAATTGTTGGATATTCGTGGATATAGCCTGAATTAATGCCATTATTCTGGTAATAACAGCGTTTTACGGTGATATTTCTTCCATCGCGAATTCATTAAAAAGTCTATAAGCAACTTTTTGGGGTATATCGAGACAGTATTAAAACCCTAGATAGAATAAAGAAAGAAGGTTAGATGAAAAGCTAACCTTCTCTTGCTGTATTTTACCATTTATTTTTATGTACCAGAGAAGCCTGGTAGTCTTTCTTGGGAGGTTTACTCTCAGCCGGATAACCGATAGGAATAATAGAAAAGGGTACTGTTTCGCCCGGCATACTAAAAATTTTACGCATGACCTCCACTCTTTCCTGTTTAGGATAGACACCCACCCAAACAGCACCTAAGCCTAAGGCATTAACCGCCAGGAGAATATTTTCCGTGGCTGCCGCACAGTCCTGCACCCACCAATCCAAATCTTTATAGAGAGATTTTTTAAGATTGGCGGCCACCACAATACAATGAGATGCAGAACTGAGCATCTGGGAATAAGGATGGGCTTTCATGATTTGTTCCATTATACCCCGGTCATCCACAATAATAAATTCCCATGGCTGCTGGTTATTAGCTGAAGGAGCTGCCATCCCCGCAGTCAAGATCAGCTTTAGTTGTTCGTCCTTAACTTTCTCTCCTGTAAACTTTCGGATGCTACGCCTGGTAAAAATGAAATCGAGATGATTGATCATATCATTCCTCCTTCCCGTTCCTTTTTATCCCAATAATAGTATATCTTTCTTCTTCCCTCAAGGCAAACAAAGGTGATAAGGCGCACTTTGTCCATTATAGATCAATGCATATAATTTTACCAATAAAAAAGATAGAAATACGTAGATTACTATGAAGTCTATCCTTTTAATTCGTACTTATAAGGAAACCGAACGTTCTTTATTGGATATAATGCGAAAGGGGGACCATTTCTCTGACACTTATTGGTGAGACAGGTTCAAGTTAATTACTTTCGTATTACCGTCCCAGTTGACTTGTACCCCCAGGGCTTCGCTAATAAAACGCAAAGGCACCATGGTCCTGTTGTCCATAATTTGGGGAGGAACATCCAGCAATACATTTTGGCCATTAATTTGGGCATTGGTACTGCCAATCTTCAGGATAACTGATTTATGGGATGTTTTTGCTGTTACGGTTTGGGTAGCTTCATCCCAGGAGACAGTTGCCCCCAGGGTGCTAAAGATTCCCCGCAGCGGTACCAACGCCCGTCCACTGACAATAACCGGCTCCACATCATAAATCAGGGGCAATCCTTCCAAATAAAGGGTTACAGGTTCCAATCGGGGATCAAAATCAGGAGGAGCCTGACTTTTGGTCAGGGTAATCGTAAAGTATCCTTCCAGTTTACCATTATAGTAACTAAAATAAACCCGGTAATTTTCCGGCTCGCTTACCTCGGCATAACGCAGTTCCTGTAACCCCATCAACCTGCTGTAATCAACGATAGGGACACCGTTATAAAGATAGGTGTAAGTAGGATCGGCAGGTATCCAGCCATAACCGGGCAGGTAATATTCCACCCACATATGGCCCGGAAGTTTATAACCGCCCTCATCAGCAATAGTCAACTGGGGCTCATTTATATCCCCCATCCATCCTGCTACCGTACGGCTTGGTATCCCGACAGCCCGGAGGAGGGCTACCATTAGATCAGCATAATCCTCACAAACACCCAAACCTGTTTGTAAGGCGGAAAGAGCCCCTTTATTGGCAGGGTCTGTGGGTTTACTTGCGTAACGCATATGGCTGTTCAAAAAAGCAAAGATCTTTTTGGCTTTAAGAAAAGGATTAGTTTCATCACTAATGATTTCCCTGGCTTTACTTACAATCAGGGGATGATCACTTTCTATCCCCGGAGCTGGTTTTAGATATGGTGCCAGGACCGGCTCCAGGGGCTGATAGCTTTTTATCTTGTGGGGATCAATGGTAAAGCTGACTTTACCGACCCGGTATATTTGCTGGATAGTTAAACTCCTCTTCTCACCCGGCTTGATGGAAGCCATATTAAATTTCCCGGTACGATTACCTTTTAAGTCAGTGGTGATTTCCAAGGGCTCCTGGGAATAGGTGGTAGCCATTAAATAGGAGTAGGGCATATTTTTCGTTAAATAAACATTGGGTAGTGTGATGACCAGATTAATGTCCCAGGCCGTGGTTGTCCCTGTGTTTTTCAAGTAATAGGTAGTGGTTACCTGATAATATGTCTGGTCTTGTACACTATAGGGTAGTTCTGCTGCCTGTACTTGAAAAGATATTGAGAGTATGATAATTAGAATGGTTATTGCCGCTTTTTTTTTCATTAGGTCCTCCTTTTAACAAAGCTTAAACAGGATGTTTAGGGAATATTGATTAAAATTCTCCCGCAGTTGTCACAGCGCTGCAAAGCTTTCCCCTCTTTAATGCGCAGGACTAAAACCGAAGGAATACTGATATGGCATCCCGAACAAGTTCCTCTTTTAATCTTAGCCACGGCATTCCTGGGAAAACGCTTTTCCGTTTCCGTATAAAGCCGTAATACCTCGGGACTTAGTCTCTCCAGGATCTCCTCTTTCATTAATTTTAGTTGAGCCAGCTGAATATCCAGTTGGCTTACGGCTTTCTTATACTCCTTTACCCCTTCGTTATATTCCTTCTTCAGGGATTTTATAATTTCCTTCACCTGCTCCTGTTTGGCTTTTAGGGCTTCTATCTCATTCAGTACCTCCATATAGCGGTTTTCACTCTTACTCACTTTTTCTTCCATTTTCACCACAGACTGCTGTAAGCTTAACAATTCTTTTAAAGACCCGCCTTTGGCCTGGTATAATTTATCTTTACTTCCCTTAGCTTCTTTGGTTAGCCGGGCTACTTCGGTATCAAGTTTAGCTCCCTTATCTTCCGCTAAGGCAAGGAGTTTAAGGAGTTTGCTGTTTTCTTCTTCCGCTGCTTTAATGCTCTCCTGCAGTTGTTTTAAGCGTTCCACCATAGGTCTTATCCCTTCTTTTTTCTGGAGGCTATACTCTTCCTGGGTAATTGCTTGCAAATCCCATATTAATCTTTCCTGCTCCATACTATCTCTCCTCTCATCATGTTTTAATAAAAAACAAAAAGGACAGGAATAAATTCCTATCCTAATAAAATACGAAATGGGTCTGTATTAATCTGCGAGACAAATACCTGTACATCCTCCTTAGCCAGCTGCTGGCGGAGGAAATCAGCTAAAACATGGACAATAGGATATTCTGTGGCAAAATGCCCGGCATCCACCAGGGCCAGATCCTGGGAAAGGGCTTCCTGGGCCTCATGGTATTTGATGTCCCCGGTTAACAGAACGTGGGCACCGGCAAAGACAGCCTGGTTGATGAGAGAAGCCCCGCTCCCCCCGCACATGGCCACCTTGCGGATGGTTTTGGTTAAATTGCCACAATAACGGACATAGGTTATCCCCAAAGACTCTTTCACAAAATGGATAAATTCATCCAGGGATAAAGGTGCAGCTAAATCCCCAACTCTCCCCAAACCTGCCGATTTTCCAAAGTTGGCCAGGGGATAGAGGTCATAGGCCACTTCTTCATAGGGATGTGCTTTAAGCATAGCTTTAACGACTTTGGAAAGAATTTCTTCCGGGACAATGGTTTCCAGACGTATTTCCTCAACATACTCCAGTTTACCCTGCTCACCGATAAATGGATTCGTTCCTGATAAGGGCCGAAAAGTCCCCGTGCCTTTCAACTGGAAGGTGCAATCGGAGTAATTACCGATCCATCCTCCTCCTGCGGAAGAAATAGCTTCACGAACCTTCTCCACGTAATCCAGAGGTACAAATACCACCAGTTTAAAGAGTTTCTGCTGCCAGCCGGAGGACAGTACCTCCACATTCTGAAGCCTGAGTTTTTGTGCCAAAACGTCATTTACCCCGCCCCAGGTAGAATCCAGGTTGGTATGTGCAGTATAAAGGCTTATACGATTTTCCATCATCCTGGCAATTAAGCGGCCCAAAGGCAAATCGGTCCTGAGGTTTTTCAAGGGTTTAAAAAGGGGCGTATGATGAACCACAAGCATGTTTGCTCCAAGGTTCAAGGCTTCTTCCAGTACTTCCATGTTCATATCCAGGGAAACAAGAATCTTCTTTACTTCCTGGGCAGGATCACCTATTTGCAGGCCAATGCTGTCCCAATCCTCAGCCAGGTATTTGGGTGCAAATTTTTCAATCAGCTGTGCTACTGTCTGGCAGCGAACAACCATTCCCGTAACCCCTTTGCCATGTGTATTTTTCTATTAAATTCCTCTGCTTTAACTTTACTCTCCTGATTTTGTGATTTCGCCAACTGTTTGAGTATTTCCTGCATGGCTTCTACATCTTTCTGTAAAACTTCCTCCAGTAAAGGATGTTTTTGCTTGATTAAGAGTGGTCCATAAGTAATTTCTTCTTCTGTGAGAGGTGTTTGTTCCCCTTTTTCCACGGCAATAACCACAAAAAACCTTTTATCTTCGTAAATAATATCCTCCCCGGTGATAACCCAGCCATGCTCCGCCAACCACCTGCGCACCACTTCAGCACCGTTCATGGGCTGGAAAATCATCTTTTTTAGTTTTTCTACAACCCGGGGAGACTTTTCTAAGATGTCCCTGCTGGTACTTCCCCCCATCCCGGCAATAATCACCACATCCACCTCACCCGGCTGAAGTACCGTCATTCCGTTACCCCGCCGTATCTCCACCTGTTCCGCCACATTATACGCTTTCACGGTACGACAGGCTGCCTGGTAAGGCCCTTCATGAACATCTACGCCTATTACAAAGGAAGCGATCCCTTCCTTCACCAAATAACAGGGAAGAAAAGCATGGTCTGTACCGATATCTGCCACCCTGGCGCCTCGCGGTACTAAACGGGCCAGGGCCAGTAAACGCTGGGATAAATTAAGCACGTTATTACCTCTTTTCTTTATCAATCAGAAAGTCTTACCAGGCACACACATACCCGTCTGCACGGGGATCGGCACCACCCATATATACTCCTGTCTCCGGATCAATCATGATACCCTGGGCATGGCCCGCTTCATAAGCCCCTTCATCCATCAAGAGAACCTGATGCCCCCAGGACTCCAGGGTCGTCACCACTTCCACCGATGCCACAGGCATAAGGCTGCACAACATTTAGAACAGCATTAACGGTAATGGCAGCTTCCATGGCACTGCCGCCGTCCCTTAGTACAAGTAGACCAGCTTGTGAGACTAAATAATGAGCGAAAGACACCATCCCTCTTTTACCCATGACCACA
This sequence comes from uncultured Peptococcaceae bacterium, assembly GCA_964637385.1. Taxonomy (GTDB): domain Bacteria; phylum Bacillota; class Peptococcia; order DRI-13; family DRI-13; genus Thermanaerosceptrum. The sequence continues at coordinate 138,203 of CAZWTM010000001.1, read as the reverse complement.
GGTCGATGCATGTAAAACTCCTCCTGTCTACCTGGCTTATCATGCCTATTATACCATATAACAATGTCTTAATTTACCAATAAAAAAAACACCATGCATTGGCATGGTACTGTTTCTACAGATGGTGGGCGATGACAGGATCGAACTGCCGACATCCTGCTTGTAAGGCAGGCGCTCTCCCAGCTGAGCTAATCGCCCAATTTAGTTGTTAGTTGCTAGTTACTAGTTGTTAGTGAATAGTTAGTTGATCTTTGGGGGTCTTTTCATCACTAGTAACTAGTAACTGATAACTAGCAACTTACAAGTAGTTGGTGGGCCCACCTGGGATCGAACCAGGGACCAACCGGTTATGAGCCGGTTGCTCTACCGCTGAGCTATAGGCCCGGTCAATCTCCATCGGAGACAATGATTATTTTATAATATTTTTGTTAAGCGGTCAATAGTAATTTAATCCAGATAATCTTTTAATTTGCGGCTACGGCTGGGGTGACGAAGTTTCCTTAAGGCTTTGGCTTCTATTTGCCTGATTCTTTCCCGGGTAACGCCGAACTCCTGGCCTACTTCTTCCAGGGTACGGGCCCGCCCGTCATCAAGACCAAACCGTAAACGGAGGACCTTTTCTTCCCGGGGTGTTAATGTTTCCAGGACTTCTTCTAACTGCTCCTTGAGGAGAATAAAGGAGGCCGCTTCAGCAGGTGCCGGTGCATCCTCATCCTCAATAAAATCACCTAAATGGCTGTCTTCTTCTTCACCAATAGGGGTCTCTAGAGATACAGGTTCCTGGGCAATTTTTAGAATTTCCCTGACCCTTTCCACCGGGATATCCATCTCTTTGGCGATTTCTTCAGGGGACGGCTCCCGACCTAACTCTTGCAGCAATTGACGTGAAACCCGGATAAGCTTATTGATGGTTTCTACCATATGCACAGGAATACGAATGGTACGGGCCTGATCGGCAATGGCCCTGGTAATAGCCTGTCTAATCCACCAAGTGGCGTAGGTACTGAACTTATAGCCTTTACGGTAATCAAATTTTTCTACCGCTTTAATTAAGCCCAGATTACCTTCCTGAATCAAATCTAAAAACAACATGCCCCTACCTACATAACGCTTGGCGATACTGACCACAAGCCGCAGGTTGGCTTCAGCCAGACGACGTTTAGCCTCTTCATCTCCCTGTTCCATACGTTTGGCCAATTCCACTTCCTCTTCAGCTGAGAGCAGAGGAACACGGCCAATTTCCTTTAAATACATGCGAACAGGGTCATCAATCCCCACACCCTCAGGTATGGACAGGTCAATTTCAATCTCCCCGTCGTCAACTTCCGGGTGGTCATCGATTACCTCCGGCTCATGGCCATCACCGAAAGGTTCAATATCAGCAGAATCAGGCAATACATCAATACCCATGGAACCCAGGTGTTCATAAACCTCGTCTATCTGTTCGGGGCTCATTTCTACCCCCTGTAGCGTATCCATTATTTCGCGGTAAGTTAAAATACCGCGTTTTTTGCCTTTCTGGATAAGCTCTTTCACACCCTCAATTTTCAATTGTTCTATGTCTTTCTCAGTTTTCAAACCCATTCCCCCCCTTCCGTAGGGTAGCTATTAATCTCTGTTTATTGATAACCAATTGTTGGATGTGAGCCATCAACTCCTGGGACTTACTTATATCACCCTTCTGTTCACATTGGATCATAAGGTTACTTTTTTCCTGGATTTTTCTATTAATATATTCAAGTTCGAGGATCGTAAGACAGTCCCTTAAAGCACGTTCCCAATCCTGAGGAAGTTCATCGGCTACAAGTATTTCCGCCAGGATTTCCTGGCTGTGTTTATTTTCCAAAAAACCCATTAAATCGTCAGCCTTTATATTATGACCAGCCTGACGCATAACTAAATTCAATTGATAAATTTCTTTTAAAGAATGATGTGTAAAAAGTTCAATTCCACCGGATTTTTCAATTTGCGGGGTAACTTCTGGAATCTCCACTGCCAGACGAATCAGGGCTCTTTCAGCTTTTTCGGTAGCAGAACTGGCAACGTATCTATTCTTCCTCAAATTTAGGTTTCTATCCCCGCTATTTTGTTGAACTTCTCCCTGCCGATATTTTCTAATCTCTGCATGGATAGCCACCTCGGGCAAGCCCAGCTTATCCGCTAAGAGCTGGATAAAACCTTGCCTGGCTACAGGACTTTGCACTTTATAAATATCCGGTATGAGTCCCTGAACCACCTGGATTTTCCCATTCACCGTGCTGGCATCATATTTTTCCAGCATTTTCTGCAATTTATATTCTAACAGGGGCAGGGCTTCTTGAACTCTCTTTAAAAATGCCTCACTACCCTGTTTCTTAATAAATTCATCGGGATCCTTACCGTCAGGTATAGTCACAACAGAAATACGGCAGCCTAATTGCTGGAGAATTTCCAGGCCTCGCAGGGTAGCCTCCTGTCCTGCATTATCGGCATCAAAACAGGTGGCTGTGTTATAGGTGTAACGCATCATCATCCTAGCCTGTTCGCTTGTGAGAGCTGTCCCTAAAGTGGCTACGGCATTACCAATCCCGTGAAGGTGAGCCGTGATCACATCCATATAACCTTCCATGATGATAACCTGGTCTTGGCTGCGGATGTGTCCTTTGGCTAAATTCAGACCATACAGAAATCTTCCTTTACTAAAAAGAGGCGTATCCGGAGAATTTAAGTACTTGGGTAAAGAATCATCTAATACCCGGCCGCCGAAGCCCACGACACGTCCCCGTTCATCATAGATGGGAAACATCAGCCTGTTACGGAAACGGTCAATGAGGTTACCGTTTTGGGCTTTACTTGCTAATCCCAAAGTAAGCAGTTCCTCAGGTGAAACTTTTTTATCCAATAATAAACGGGTTAGCTGGTCCCATGCTTGTGGGGCATAACCCAGCATAAATTTTTCACAACCCTCCTGGCTGAGACCCCGCTTCTTCAAATAAAGCAGTGCTTCAGTGCCTGCTCTTTCAAATAAGAGACGATGATAATATTGTGCCACAAATTCATTGATTTCATAGTAGCGCTGCTTCTTCTTTTCCTGCCTGGCTTTTTCAGGTGAAATATCATTGACGGGTATGGTAATTCCGCAGCGCTTGGCTAAAAACAGCACAGCTTCGGGATAGGTAAAATTATTTTTATCCATCAAGAAAGAAAAGACATTCCCGCCTTTGCCACAGCCAAAGCAATGGTAAATTTGTTTCTGGGGTGAAACGACAAAGGAAGGGGTTTTCTCCTGATGGAAAGGGCATAAACCAATAAAATTGTTGCCCTGTTTTCTTAAAGGTAAATATTCACGGATAATTTCCACAATATCTACCCGGTGCCGCAGGTCATTTATAATTTCTTCGGGGATGTATCCTGGCATGACCCGGTCACCACCCTATCATCAATTGATATTGTTTTCGCCATATCTATTATTTTTTCCTGCTTTTTCGCAAAGTTTTAGAATGAAAGGAAATCAGAAATAAATGAAAACAATTGTCATTTATTCGAGAAACACAAAGAAATTCCTTCTTTTTTATTAGAAAAAAAGTATTAATGTTTTTACTATTATTGTTCCATTATTTGCAAATTATTCCTCGAGCATCTCGCCTTAAGAAAGAACGAGGCAAAACCAGGTCCTTAAAAATAGCAATACAATAGTTATCGGTCATACCGGAAATGTAGTCAGCAACTCCCCGATCTACACCCTCCTCCCGGGCAATCTGCCGGTAAAAATCGGGCATTTTCTCCGGGTTTTTCCGGTAATAATTAAAAACAAACTCCACCACATACATGGCTTTTTCCCTTTCCAAACGGCAAAGAGGTCCTTTATAAACATGCTCAAACATAAATTTGCGGAGCCCCTGTAAAGCCATATCCACCGTAGGCCCTAACGTAATCTTATGTTCCCCTTTCAAGAGATTTTCCCTGCTATGCTGGATTAGATCCAGGACCAGGGTAGCAATTCGTTCACCATGGCTGTGTCCCAGGATATCCAGGTATTCCCTGGGTAGATCATCTTTTGTTAAAACTCCTGCCCTGATACTGTCGTCGATGTCGTGCTGGACATAGGCAATCTTATCAGCGTAGCGCACAACCTGACCTTCCAGGGTAGCGGGAACCTGTTCTCTGGTGGCAAAGCCGCTGTGGTGTAACACCCCATCCAGTACTTCCCTGGATAAATTGAGGCCACATCCTCTCTTGCCCTGTTCGATCCGGGTAAGTACCCTTACACTGTTTTCATTATGACGAAACCCGCCCGGCAGTAAGGCATTTAAAACCTCTTCCCCCGTATGGGAAAAAGGAGTATGCCCCACATCATGACCCATGGCAATGGCTTCTATCAGATCCAGGTTTAAGCGGAGAGCTGCTCCTACTGTTTTAGAAATCTGATTTACTTCCAGGGTGTGGGTTAAACGGGTGCGGTAATGGTCATTCTCAGGGGAAATATATACTTGCGTCTTATGTTTTAAACGTCGAAAAGATTTAGAATGTATGATCCGGTCCCGGTCCCTCATAAAACAAGTGCGCAAAGGATCGGGTTCTTCCTCAATTAACCTGCCACCGCTCTCGCGGGAACGCATGGCATAGGGAGCAAGGGTCAATTCTTCCAACTGTTCTATTTCCTGGCGTATGATCATGGGCTCCTCCCCAATATTAATACTTACCTTTCTTTATTACTCTTTACAGTATAAAATTCCTTCTTTTTTAAAAAAGCATTGAAAAGGTCAACTATGATGGAAGCTTTTTTGTCCTTGATCTAACTAAACTGGACACGCAAGCGGTGTTTTTCTCTTCTTTTCTTAGAATTACTCATTAACCCGGCGGTAGCCCTTGACCAGACGTAGTATAAATAATGAGGGACTGCCTCATAAAGTTACTTATGAGGCAGTCCCTGCTAATTTAGCCATGCTTGATTTTGGCCTGGGCCGCAGCCAAACGAGCAATAGGTACACGGAAAGGAGAACAGCTCACATAATTCAACTTCAGCAGATGGCAGAATTCAATGGAACTGGGTTCACCCCCGTGCTCACCACAAATCCCCACCTTAAAGCCAGGTTTCTTCTCTCTTCCTCCTGCAACAGCCATTTCCATCAATTTCCCTACACCTGGCCGGTCAAGAACAATGAAGGGATTGTTGGTAAATATCTTTTTCTCCAGGTAATGGTTCATAAACTTTCCTTCGGCATCATCACGGCTGAAACCAAGAGTTGTCTGGGTAAGATCATTGGTGCCGAAAGCAAAAAAGTCAGCCACTTCCGCAATTTCCCCTGCCATCACACAAGCCCTGGGCAGTTCAATCATGGTACCTACCGTATACTCAAACTGGACACCTTTTTCTTCCATGACGGCTTGAGCTACCTCTTCTACATCCCGGCGTAAAATAGCCAGCTCGTTCTTGTCAATCACCAGGGGAATTTCTACTTCCGGAATAACTGTGTAACCTTCCTGGATAAGACGCACAACGGCCTGGAAAATAGCCCGGGCCTGCATCCGGTAAATCTCGGGATAGGTAATACCCAGACGACAGCCTCGATGTCCTAACATGGGGTTAAATTCATGAAGGCTTCTGGCTTTCCGTAAAACGTTTTCCAATTGAGCTAGCTTTTCCGCATCTCCATTGTTCATTTTGAGATGGGTTATTTCTACGACCAGTTCCTCTATATTCGGCAGGAACTCATGGAGGGGAGGATCTAACAGCCGGATGGTGACAGGATAGCCGTTCATCACTTTTAGAATGCCGTAAAAATCTTCTTCCTGCATAGGCAACAGCTTTTCTAAAGCTTTTTCCCTTTCGGCATAAGTTTCAGCCATAATCATTTCCTGGACGATAGGAATCCGGTCGGGGGCCATAAACATATGTTCTGTACGGCAGAGACCAATGCCCTGGGCTCCAAATTCCCTGGCCTTGGCAGCGTCCTGGGGATTATCGGCGTTGGCTCTTACACCAAGTTGTCGTACCTCATCGGCCCAGCTAAGGAGTTTCTGGAATTCTGGGCTCAATTCGGGGTCAATAAGTTTAACCTCACCTAACATAACATTGCCTGTACTGCCGTCCAGAGAAATAATATCGTATTCTTTAATGATAATATCATCAACGCGGGCTGTTTTGTCTTCGTAATTGATCTTCAAGCTTTCACACCCGCAAACACAGCATTTGCCCATTCCCCGGGCCACAACGGCCGCGTGGCTGGTCATACCGCCGCGGCTGGTGAGGATACCCTGGGCCATCACAATGCCATGAATATCATCGGGCGTTGTTTCCATACGTACCAGGATCACTTTCTTCCCGTCCTTACCCAGGGCTTCAGCCTTGTCGGCGTCAAAGACCACCTGGCCTGACGCTGCCCCGGGAGAAGCGGGGAGCCCTTTGGCAATCACATTTAATTTAGCGCTGGGGTCTATACGCCTGTGCAGGAGTTGATCCAGGGATGCAGGATCAATCCGGCTTAAGGCTTCTTCCCTGGTAATAAGGCCTTCTTCCACCATATCCACAGCGATCTTAATGGCGGCATTGGCAGTTCTTTTACCGTTACGGGTCTGAAGCATATAGAGCTTGCCGCGTTCGATCGTAAATTCTATATCCTGCATATCACGGTAGTGGATCTCTAAAAGCTTACAAATATTCACAAACTGTTCATAAACCTGGGGCAACTCTTCTTCCAATTTTTGAATCGGTTGGGGAGTACGGATACCGGCTACTACATCCTCACCCTGGGCATTAATCAGATATTCGCCGTAAAGGATCTTTTCCCCGGTGGAAGGATTCCGGGTAAAGGCAACTCCCGTACCGGAATCGTTGCCCATGTTGCCAAAGACCATGGACTGGACATTGACAGCCGTACCTAAATCTCCCGGTATTTTGTTAATCCGGCGGTAAACCTCAGCCCGTGGATTATGCCAGGAATTAAAAACAGCCCGGATAGCCATGAGAAGCTGAGTCCTGGGATCAGTGGGGAATTCCTCACCCACAAACCGTTTCACGATTAATTTGTACTCTTTAATCAATTGTTCCAGGGCTTCAGGTGTTAGATCCTGGTCCAGTTCTATACCAAGTTCATGCTTCTTTTTCTCCAATGCCGTTTCAAATTGAAAATGTTCTACACCTAAAACTACATCAGAAAACATCTGGATAAAACGGCGATAGCAATCCAGGGCAAAACGCCGGTTCTGGGTTGACTCGGCCAATCCTTCTACGGTTTCATCATTAAGACCCAGATTAAGAATGGTATCCATCATCCCCGGCATGGAAATAACGGCTCCTGACCTTACTGAGACCAGCAAGGGATTCCGGGAGTCACCAAAAACTTTTCTGGTTTTTTCTTCTACTACCTTTAGCTTCTGCCATAAAAGATCTTCCAACCCTGCCGGTAATTCCCGATTTTGCCGGAAATACTCATTACAGGCTTCGGTAGTAATGGTTAAGCCAGGCGGTACCGGAAGACCAATGTTGGTCATCTCAGCCAGGTTGGCGCCTTTACCTCCTAAAAGCGACTTCATCTCTGCTTTGCCTTCTTCAAATAAATAGACATAGACCTTATTTTTCATTGCGATCCCCCCGGTAATAAATTTGTAAAATTCTGCTGGCCGTTTCTTCTACGGCTTTATTGGACACATCGATAACAGGACAGCCCAGTTTTTTCATAATCCTTTCCGCATAGTCAAGTTCATGTAAGATTCGTTCCATGCTGGCATAATCCGCATTGGAAGCCAGTCCCAGAGCTTTCAGGCGTTCCTGTCGGATGGGGTTAAGAATTTCGGGTTTAATGGTAAGTCCAATAATTTTTCGCGGCGGCAGTTTGAAGAGTTCCTCAGGTGGGGCTACCTCTGGCACCAGAGGAATGTTGGCGGCTTTTAGCCGTTTATGAGCCAGGTACATGCATAAGGGTGTTTTGGAAGTGCGGGAGATCCCAATCAGCACTACATCGGCGTACAATACTCCCCGGGGATCTTTCCCATCATCATATTTAACGGCAAATTCAATAGCTTCAACCTTACGGAAGTATTCATCATCCAGTTTATGGAGTAAGCCCGGTTCTAAACGTGGTGTGGTATTCGTAACCTTTCCCAGGGCCTCTAACATAGGACCTATAACATCTACCACAATTAATCCTTTCTCCTGGGCAATTTCCGCCACCCGTTGGCGTAAAGCAGGCACCACTAAAGTATAGGCCACCACAGCTTTATATTCACTGGCTTCCGACAGTACCTCTTCCAGATGCTCTTCATCTGACACGTAAGGAATTCTTCTTATCTCAATTTCTCCGGAATTAAACTGACTGGCTGCAGCTTTGGCTACGAACTCGGCTGTCTCCCCGATGGAATCTGAAATCACATAGACAACAGGAGTAGCTATGATCTTTCCCCCCTTTGAATTAATTTGTCTGCACCTAATTCTACAAACACTTTCGTTATGGTAGTTTTCGTAATCCGGCCAATAACCTCTAATCTTTCGCGCCCCTCAACCGTGACGGGACGTACGACAGGGAGTGAATCGATTTCGTGGTTGATTAATTTTTGTGCGGCAGCCCAGAGGGATTCTTCTGGTGTAGTGCTGATAATATTGGGCATCCGGGTCATGACTACTGTGATGGGTATCTTATGAATATCCACCTGCCCTAATGCTATCTTTAATAAATCCTTGCGTGAGACTACGCCCTCTAGAATTCCACCCTCACTTACGATGTAAATAGTGCCCACGTCCTGAACAAACAAGGCCACAATAACATCGTATACGGAAGATTTTTCACTTACTACGGCTGGAACAGCCTTAAAGTCCTTCACCTTGAGTTTTTTTATTTCTTCCGACAGCCTGGAAGTAAGACTTTTACCCGTATAATAATAGCCCACTTTGGGCCGGGCTTCCAGCAAACCGGATTTGGTCAGGAGAGCCAGGTCAGGCCGCAGCGTGGCTCTGGTAAGACCGATGAGATCAGCTATTTCCTCACCTGTAATGGGCCCCTGGTCCTGTACTATCTTGATAATCAGTTCCTGGCGCTCAGTCAATTGAATGGTTATCACCCCCCTTTAGTTATAACCACAACACTTATTTATGTCATACTATTTATTTATGTTACACTTACAATGATATACTATATCCAAAATTAAAATCCTGCTTATTACTAAATATTTTTTACTAAAAAAAATGTCAAATTGCCAAAAAATAATCCGGGATATTTGTTACGATTGGTTTCTTTCGGGCTCTTTTATACAAAAAAATAGGGGTTATCCCCTATTTCATCTTCGTTATTCCAAACTCAAAAATTTTTTCGCTAATTCTAACCCGGTAGGCGTTTTGGCCAAGCCACCCTGAGCTGTCTCCCGTAATGCTTCAGGCATGATCCTTCCAATTTCCCCCATGGCCCCGATCACTTCATCAGCAGGAATAACGCTTCCCACACCCGCCAGGGCCAGGTCAGCAGCCACCAGGGCATTGGCAGCTCCTAAGGCATTCCGCTTAGCACAGGGTACCTCCACCAGACCTGCTACAGGATCACAAACCAAACCCAAGTTATTTTTCATACTGATGGCAACAGCATCCAGTACCTGATGGGGAGTACCCCCTGCCAGTTCTACCGCTGCTGCAGCGGCCATTGCTGCCGCCGAACCACATTCAGCCTGGCAGCCACCCTGAGCCCCCGAAAGGGAAGCCCGCTGAGCAATAACAATACCTACACCTGATGCAGCAAAAAGGGAATAGATTATAGCCTCATCAGAAAGCTTTAGTTTTTCCTGGAGCATTGTTAATACCCCCGGAATAATGCCGCAAGAACCTGCCGTAGGCGCCGCCACAATCTTACCCATGGCCGCATTTAATTCCGCCACAGCTAAAGCTCTGCTCACTGCGTCCAATATATCCCCACTTAAGGTCCTGCCTTTCTTATGGTAAAGGGCTAATTTATGCCCTTCCCCCCCGATCATCCCGCCCCGGGATTTACGGGGGTTATTAAGACCTTCTTGCACAGCTTCTTTCATAACTTGCCAGTTTTTGCTCATTCGCTCATATACTAAACTTTCCTGGCCTTCCGTGTCCTGAACTTCCTCCAGGAAAACCAGGCGGCCAAGGGAAATCCCCTGCTCCTCTGCGGAGGCGGCCATTTCAGCCAGTGAACTCCATTCCATATATTTCACCTACACTTTCCCTACTAAACGTACGGAAGATACATAAGGTAATTCTCTAATTTCTTCTAAAACCTCCTGGGGAATGCTCTGGTCTGCTTCAATCATCATACTGGCCATCTTTCCCTTATTCTTACGCGCCACCCGCATGAAGGCTATGTTAATGCCATGGCGGGAGAGAATCTGGGTAACCTGGGCAATCACTCCTGGCACATCACGGTGAGTCGTAATAATGGTCTCAAAGTTGCCATACAGTTCCACGGGGAACCCGTTGATTTCTGTCACCACGATATTACCTCCGCCTGTGGAAGAGCCTTGCATTTCCAGGTGGTAACCCGTCTCCCCTTCCAAAAGAAAACGTACCGTATTAGGATGAACATCACCCAGGTCTGCAGATTGAAAAGAAAAATCCAGGGATGCCTCCTTGGCCAGTTGAAAAGACTCTTTGATGCGGGTATCATCTGTCTCCAGACCTAATAAACCGGCAATGAGGGCCAGATCTGTGCCATGGCCCCGGTAGGTTTCCCGGAAAGAACCATGAAGCAAAATTTCTGCCTTGCGGGGTCTTTCCCCCAGCAGGTAACGGGCCATTTTACCCAATCTCACGGCACCGGCAGTGTGGGAACTGGAGGGTCCCACCATAATCGGACCAATAATATCAAAACAACTCATGGCCTTGGCCATCTCTATCTCTCCTTACAAACTTACCAATTCTACTTTAAAACCCTTGTGTTCCAGAGCTTGAATAATCCTTTCTCCATGCTCTTTGCTCTGGGTTTCAACAACTGCTTCTACCACCGCCTGATCCAGGGGAAGACGCGCCCGGGTCCGATCATGATTAATGGAAATAACATTACCCCGCTCTTGGGCGATAACATGTAAGAAGGCCTGGAGAGACCCCGGTTTATCAATCATGGCCGTAGCCAGCCGGATATGACGTCCAGCTTTCACCAAACCTTTTTCAATAATCCGGGAAATAAAGTTCACATCAATGTTGCCTCCGCTGACCACAACCGCTACATTTTTGCTGGCCACAGGATATTTATGATATAAGACAGAGGCCAGAGCTACGGCACCTGCCCCTTCCACCACAAGCTTTGCTCTTTCTAAGAGCAGAAGAATGGTACTGGCTATCTCTTCATCATCCACAGTAACAATATCATCAACATACTGTTGAATGAGGTCGAAGGTAAGATTTCCAGGGCACTTCACAGCAATACCGTCGGCAATGGTACTGGCAGAGGTCAGTTTGCAAATTCTCCCCGCCTCCCGGGATACTTTCATGCAGGGAGCTCCTTCTGCCTCTACGCCAATCACTTTTACCTGGGGTTTTAGGGATTTAACGGCCAGGGCCACACCGCTGGCCAACCCGCCGCCTCCTATAGGTACAAAGACCATATCCAGTTCAGGAAACTGATCTAATATCTCCAGGCCGATAGTTCCCTGACCTGCAATCACATAGGGGTCATCAAAAGCATGAATAAAGGTTGCTTCCGTACTTCGCTGTATTTCTTTAGCTTTCTGGTAAGCATCATCATAAACCTGCCCATGGAGAACAACCTGGGCTCCATAATCACGGGTAGCCATCACTTTACTGAGGGGAGCACCTTCCGGCATAACAATCACCGAGGGGATACCTGCTTTGGCCGCGGCTAGGGCTACACCCTGGGCATGATTCCCGGCAGAAGCGGCAATAACTCCCCTCTGGGCATCTTTTTCCGACAGTTGGGCCACCTTGTTATAGGCCCCGCGGATTTTAAAAGAACCCGTTTTCTGCAGGTTTTCTGTTTTTAAATAGACTTTAGCCCCTGACATGTTGCTGAAGGTCGTGGATAGATCCAAGTTTGTCAGATGGGTGATCCCTTTAAGATTCTCCCTGGCCTCCAATATATCCTTGAGTTCTATCACATCCTTCCCCCCCTATCATTATCTACTAACATACTAAATTTTGCCCATTCATTTGTCAAACTACCCCTGGTATGAAACATCTGGAACGCAAGAAATATATTTCCCTCTTGAAGAGAATCGAGTAAGGTAAAGCCGAAGTAATTTGCTTCGGCTTTATCCTTCTCACAGAACCGTACGTACGGGCCTCGTATACGGCTCCTGATAAATCTCAGTCACTATTACCCATAGTGATGCAAAATGCCGACATTATATTTTTCCAGGTTTATTAGCCCTAGTTCATCAAACCAACTATTGGACAGCGCCATGCTTATTAAAGGACTGGCTGAGTTTTTCCACGAACTCTGTGGCTATCTGCTGATTATTTCTTTGCTTCCTGGTAGGTCCGGGCAAAGAGTAGTATATCGTCCGCATAGCGGACGATTCTTATGCCACGTTTCTTCATCTCCTGGTCAAATCTGTCCAGGTAGATATTTGTTCAGATTCCCCCTTCAGCTTCCTTCAGACCTCACCGTTGGCCAGTGACGCCCTTGCTTACGGGTTGTCTTCCCGCTGGTTAGGTGACAGGGTTTCTTTCAACCCATCGACTCAGTAAACATGCCGGACGAACGCAAAAAAGGCAGGCGAAAAGCCTGCCCCCTTCTTAAATGACTATTTTATTTAAAGCACCCACCCTTTGAGTAAGCTCAACAATCCGTAATAATAATCCCAGGCGGTTATTACGAATTTTTTCGTCCTCCACCATCACCATCAACTCGGTAAAGAACCTGTTAATGGGATGGCTCAAACGGGAAAGCTCCTTAATTATTTCCAAATAATTCTTTTCCGCTTCCAGGGCCTTTACCTTGTTTTCCGCTTCTTTTAAAGCATCGTATAAGGCTTTCTCGGCATCCTCCACCAGATATCCAGGGTTAATCTCCCCCTGGTCAACTTTCTTGGCCAGATTATAGGCCCTGGTAAAGGAAGTGAGCAAGGCCTGGAACTCGGCATTGCCTTTCATTTCCGTAAGGGCTTGGGCCCTGGCTGCCGTTACCGTCACATAATTGTAATCAATGCCCAGTACGGCATCAATAACATCATAACGATGTCCCTCATCACTAAGAATGTTTTTAATCCTGGGCTGGAAGAACTCTTTGATTTTCTTGTGGGTGGCCTCACCCAATTTCTCTCCTGGTAAAACATGCTCATAATTAGCCAGGGCTGTAGCAATGAGTTCATCCAGGGCTACTTCGTACTTATGTCCCAGAAGAATCAGGCAGATGCCCATGGCCTGCCTTCTCAAGGCATAGGGGTCCTGGGAACCCGTAGGTTCAATGCCAATGGCAAAACAACCAGCAATGGTGTCCATTTTATCGGCAATGCTGACCAGGGCTCCTTCGGCACTGGCCGGGATGGCGTCACCCGCAAAACGGGGCTGATAATGCTCTAAAATGGCCTGAGCCACCTGGGGCAGTTCCCCGGAAAGCAGGGCGTAATAACGACCCATGATCCCTTGCAGTTCTGGAAATTCATACACCATGTTGGTGACCAGATCCGCTTTAGCCAGTTCCGCTGCCCTTAAAGCATTAGCCTTTATTGGATCTCCCAGTTTCAATATTTCAGCGAGCTTCTCAACATTTTTCTTAATCCTGACGATTTTTTGGGCAATTGTCCCCAGGCTCTCCTGGAAAACAATTTTTTCCAGGCGGGGTAGATATTCCTCTAGTTTAATTTTCTGGTCCTCTTCCCAGAAAAAGCGGGCATCAGCCAGGCGGGCTTTCAGGACCTTTTCGTTGCCTGCTCTTACGATATCCAGATATTCAGCATTGCCATTGCGTACTGTGATAAAGCGGTTCAATAGTTTTCCTTCTTTGTCCCGTACAGGGAAATAGCGTTGGTGTTCACGCATAGGCGTGATCACGATTTCTTCAGGAATAGCAAGGTAGCTCTCTTCAAAACTTCCCATTAAGGCTGTAGGCCACTCCAAAAGATAAGTAACTTCCTCCAGGAGTTCTTCATCTTCGAGAACGACCCCTTCCACTTTTTGGGCCAGTTCCTGGATCTGCCGCCAGCATTCCGCCCTTCTCACATCCTGGTCTACCAACACAAAATTTTCCTTTAATTGTTCCACATACGTAGCAGGATTCAAAATAGCAAATTCAGGCTGTCCCAGAAAGCGGTGGCTTTTAGTCACCCTGCCGGCCTGCAGCCCTTCTAATTCAAAGGGAACTATCTGCTCATCTAAAAGGGAAACCAGCCAGCGGATAGGACGGGCAAAACGCATTTCCTTATTCCCCCAGCGCATAGGCTTGGGAAAACTGAGGGAGGTAATTAGCTGGGGAACAATCTCTGGTAAGACTTGAGCCGTAGGCTTTCCTTTAACCTCACGCAAAGCAAAAAGATACTCCCCGTTTCCTGTCTCTTTAATAACCAGGCTTTCCACAGGAACACCCTGAGAGCGGGCAAATCCTTCAGCAGCTTTGGTAAAATTGCCCATGGGATCAAAGGCCGCTTTCTTGGCTGGACCCCTTACTTCTTCCCGGAGATCCTCTTCTTTCTCCGCCAGCCCTTCAATCATTAGGCTCAAGCGCCTGGGTGTACCCATAACTCTGATCTTTTCATATTTGAGGCGACGTTCCTCTAATTTCTGCTCGGCATTTTCCCGTAACTGCTTTAAAGTTCCGGGCATAAATTTGGCGGGGATTTCCTCTGTACCAATCTCTAATAAGTAATTAGCCATTCTTATGCCTCCTTCTCCAGTGGGATAAGACCAAGCCGCTCTCTTTCCTGGGAGTCCTTAAGCAGGGGATATCCCAAAGACTCCCGCTGTTTAACATAGGCCTGGGCACAAACACGGGCCATATTTCTCACCCGGGCGATATATCCGGTACGTTCTGTTACACTGATGGCCCCCCTGGCATCCAAAAGGTTGAAGGTATGAGAGCATTTTAAGACATAATCATAGGCCGGCTGCACCAGGCCTTTTTCAATTACTCGTAAGGCTTCCTTTTCATAAGCCTCAAAAAGATTAAAAAGCATGGCCACGTCGGCAACTTCAAAATTATAGTGGGAATAATCCACCTCTCCCTGGTGGTGGACATCTCCGTAAGTAATGCCCTTCACCCATTCAATATCAAAAACACTCTCTTTTTCTTGAATGAACATGGCCAGACGTTCGATACCATAAGTAATTTCCGCGGAAACAGGTTTACAGTCAATACCGCCGCACTGCTGGAAATAAGTAAACTGGGTCACTTCCATCCCGTCCAACCAGACCTCCCAGCCCAGTCCCCAGGCACCAAGGGTAGGAGATTCCCAGTTGTCCTCCACAAAACGGATATCATGCTGTTCAGAGTTAATGCCGATGGAACGCAGGCTCTCCAGGTAGAGTTCCAGAACATCATCAGGTGAGGGTTTTAAAATTACCTGGTACTGGTAATAATGCTGCAGGCGGTTGGGGTTTTCCCCGTAGCGACCGTCGGTGGGACGCCGCGACGGTTCCACATAGGCTACATTCCAGGGTTCAGGCCCCAAAGCCCGAAGAAAAGTAGCGGGATTCATGGTCCCTGCTCCCTTTTCTATATCGTAAGGTTGCTGGATAATACAACCTTTTTCCCCCCAGAACTTATTCAAAGCTAAAATGAGTTCCTGAAAGTTCATCCTTTAACACATCCTTTCCCTTTAGTTGGTAGTTGTTAGTTGGCAGTTGTTAGTGACTGACGCTCCCCGTTTCCCGATTCCCGAATTAGCAGTATATTTTCGGTTAGCTGGTAGCGGGTGGCGGGCAGCGATTAAGTTAGTTAGAAATCGGATGTCGGACATCGGAAGGCGGAAGTCGCAAATAAAAAATCCTCCCATCCTCGCAGCATTTCTGCTGCAGGGACGAGAGGTTATTCCCGCGGTTCCACCCTGCTTGACCCCCTTGCGGAGATCCCCTTTATTGCCTTCCCGGCTCCGGGGTGCCATACACTATGACCTTGGCCAGGCTTCCACTGTCCCTGACTCGCTTTGTTGCCGGTTCCACAGCTTTCCTCCCCTTCACAGCCCTATTCACTTCACATCAGTGATAAATTTATCAGAGGAAAGTTTTTTTGTCAAGCAGCAAGTAGTTGTTAGTTGATAGTTGGTAGTTGATAGTTTACTGTTTACGGTTAACGGTGTAAGAACCCCGCTACTCGTTACTTATTTCTAGAATTCGTCCTTATCCTTCTTCTCATAATTGTCTTCTAAAAACTTGAGATCATGCTTTTCCACTTTGCCGTCGGGGCGTACGATTTCCAGACTATAGTTTTTAATGAGAGCTGCCACCGTACCAACAACCCCAATAATGGCTAGAGGCGTACTAAATAAAGCTCCTCCCACACCCAAAGCTCCTACAGTGGCAGGAATTTCAAAAATCACCTTATCCCCCTTCTTTAAGCGAACTTTCGTAACGTTACCTTTTTTGATAATATCCTTTATGTAATCAACGATTTGCTTTCCCTTGTCTTCAATCTTGTCGTCCCAGCTTTCACGGCGACTTTCCAAATTGATTAAAGCTTTTACCACATCCCCCTGGGCTTGATCCAGAGCTTCTTTGGCTTCCCTGTAGCTTACACCCAGCCTGTCCCGTAGAAGGTCAATTTTTTCAAGTTCATCCATTGTTAACACCTCCATTTATATTTGTATCCAAGAGAATAAAGGCACATACATGTCTTTTTCCTAAAGCATCATTTTTAAGATAGGCCTGGATTTAAGAGGGTGGCCTATCTGTGCGTACAGAAAATTTTCGATGGCCTGGTCCAAAATGTTCATCCCCTGCCCGGAGATTTTAATCCGGTTTAATTTGCTTAAATCCATGCGCAGTATCTGCTGCCAGACCTGCATAACTTCCCGGGTAAAATACAGACTCTCCTTTTTACTACAGGAAGAGCACAATACTCCCCCCAGTTCCGTGGAAAAGGCCACTTTTTCGTTAACTTTTAGACTGCCTCCGCAAGATACACAGGTTTCCATTAAAGGATTGTAACCCAGTAAAGATAAAAGCTTTATTTCCAGGCCGCGGATAATCAGTTCCTTGGCCTCTAAAGAGATAATGTGGAAACCAGCCAGGGCTAAATTAAAAACTTCGGAATCCACTTCTTCCTCAGGAGTCACTGAATCCAGAAGTTCTGCCCAATAACTGGCAGCAGTCATACTGCCTATACTCTCTTGAAGGAGTGTAAATCCTTCCAAGCACTGGCTCTGCGTCACAATATCCAAACTTTTACCCTCATAAAGTAACATTTCATTAAGGGTAAAAAGCTGTACTCCCCCACGTAAACGGCTGGTGGGTTTTCTAACTCCTTTGGCAATGGCTCTAACCTTCCCTTTCTTTCTGGTTAAAAGGGTAAGGAGACAGTCAGCTTCGGCATATTCTCTGCTACGCAAGACCAGGGCCTGTGTTTTGTATAAACTCATCCTCTTATTCAGCCCTCTTCATCTTTTTATAACCGCACGCTGCTCTCCTGTTTTTTGTAATTTCTTTGTAAATAAGATAGGCCCCAATGTTACCTGTACTGCTGAAATAATCCCAGAAAATCTTTGATGTGTGCATAGTTTTTGATGTCCTTTCTGGTAAGGTGATTTTAATGCTTACTTAGCTTGAACCCTTAGCAGTCATGCTATACTGGTTTTTTTCTGCCAAAAGTGTTACCTTTATTCCAATTCCTATTATAGCCAATAAAAAGAAGGCTTTTAAGCCTTCTTTTCATTTTTTTCTTCTTTATTTGTCAAACAGGTGGAACAGTTGCCGCTGCAACCACTGCAGGCCAGAAGGTTCTGCATACAGCGGGGGCAGCGCAGTTCTCCAGTTTTGACCTCGTAACCGCAGCGAGGACATTTCATCCTTAACCCTCCTTCGCCATTTTAGCTTTGGGAGGTAGCCATGTTTTTAAGCTCTTGACGATAAGAACAACTAATACCATAAAGATGGTAAAGAACAGGGCTACGGCTGTAATGGCTTGATCCGGATAACTCTGAGCCAGTTGAGCTACAATACCGCCCACCAGGAAAGCCACGATCCAGCTTCCTATCCAGATAAGCGGAGCTTCTTCTTTTCCCCTTTCTTTAAACAATACTAACATCGCAGCAATACAGGGAACGAACAGGGTTATGGTAATTAAAGCTACCAGGGTCTGCATAGGATCCAGGGACAGTTCTGTCAATCCGGCTGCCCCAAAGTCCCTTCTCACAATGCCCATGATAAAGGCCGTTGCCGATTCTTTGGGGAGATTCAACCAGCCTACGGTAAGAGGTGCCAGCAGGTTCTGGAGTATTTCCAGGATGCCTGTGACCTGAAGAGTACTGATTAAAAGGGCACCCAGGACAAAGATAGGTGTAGCTTCCTGCAAGAACTGCAGGGATTTAGTCCCCGTCTTTTTCAAAACATTATTAATCCTGGGCAGTCTTAAGGGAGGCAGGTCGATTAAAAGATCAGAAGATTTACCGGGCAGTACATAGTTTAAGAGCGTCCCCACAACAACCAGTACTGAAAAGATTACCAGAACATAAAGGGCTATATAAGGAGCGCCCAAACCCGCCAGCATCCCGGCAATTACACCCAGCTGGGCAGAACAGGGAATAGCCAGAGCCAGAAGAAATATAGCGATGCGTCTTTCCCGCTCGGAACCCAAAAGCCTTGTCACGATGGTAGCCAGGGTGACACAACCAAACCCCAGAATCATGGGAATAACAGCCCGTCCGTTCAGGCCCACGGTGGTCAATACTCTATCTACCAGAGCTGCGATACGGGGCAGATAACCGGAATCCTCC
Source organism: uncultured Peptococcaceae bacterium (assembly GCA_964637385.1). Classification (GTDB taxonomy): domain Bacteria; phylum Bacillota; class Peptococcia; order DRI-13; family DRI-13; genus Thermanaerosceptrum. The sequence goes on along the minus strand of CAZWTM010000001.1, from coordinate 119,393 downwards.
AGAGTGGAAAGAATTAAATAAAAGCCTACAACCAGAGGCAGGAGAAGCCCTAATACATAAGTCACAGTCATCGTTAAAAGGCCAAACTCACCAATTAAGATTTGTCCCGGAATAGATTCTTCAGCAATAAATTTCGTAATGAGTCCCCGGATGGCGGGCTCATAATAACCCTGCATCAGGGTTTCCTCGGTAAAACCAACCACATCGCCAGCAATGAAAACACCAATAATTTCGTACATGAGATATAAAGTGACTGCCAGAATAGGTATGCCTGTGACGGGTCTTAACATCCAGCGTCCCAGTTTGGTAGCAAAAGTAGCCCCCTGGGAGATTTCACGGATCACCTTGCTGACGATAAAGTTGACTCTTTCCCTGCGGGCCAGGTATATTTCTTCCCGGTGGGGCGCTGGCTTTAAGCCGTGCCGTCCGGCCACCACAGGATCCCCCTCCAGGATTAAAAGGGCCTCTCCCTGGCTGGCTACGCGGTTAGCCATTTCGGTCAACCTTTTTTGTAAATCAGGCAATATGTTCCCTACAGAAGCACGGTCAATAGCTTTTTTCAGCTCTTCCAGTCCTTCTTTCTGCACAGCGATGGTAGGAATGACGGGAATTCCCAGGAGTTCGCTTAAGAGCTTGATATCAATTTCCATACCCTGGCGGGCAGCTTCATCCACCATATTGAGGGCCATGACCACGGGTACCCCCGTATCAATAATCTGCTGGGTAAGGAACAAATCTCTTTCCAGGTGTACTGCATCCACCACGTTGATGACCACATCAGCAGCCAGGATAACATCCCGGGCAATGCGTTCTTCATCATTAAATGAAGAAATACCGTAGACACCAGGAGTATCGATCACCACATCTTTCCCGTACCTTCCGTAAGAAATCTCCAGGGTTGTGCCGGGATAATTGGAGACATCCACATACAATCCGGTCAGAGCATTAAAAAACACGGATTTGCCTACATTGGGATTACCGGCTAAGACAATTTTTCTACCATTTTCCGGTAAGTCTATCTTTAAACCTAGTTCGTGACAGTGAGCCAAATTCTTTCCCTCCTTAACTTACAGCCTGAATAGTAATTTCTTCCGCCAGGCCCCTTCCTACGGCAATTTCCTGACGGTTTTTCCTCAGAATAACCGGACCTGCCGGAATAATTTCTTCACAAACGACAACACTTCCCTCACCAATGCCAAAGCGAATGGCTTGAGAACGTACCTGTTCATTAGGAATACGGGCAATTTTCACGACCTGCCCTTTTTTTACCTGTGAAAGTTTCATATGTTATCTCTCCTTAATTGAGAATTGTTTTCATTTATTCTATTCATATTTTACTACACCAAGGAAAATTTAACTAGAGTTTAAATGTACTAATCAATACTAAAAAACCCGCATTAATTAGTCACAAAAGACTAATTAATACGGGTTTTTTAGTAAGTTTAAACTAATGAAAACAAGGTAATTTTTCGCTATTTCTATAGATATTTTTTTATGGCATACAACATCATTTGGGTTCTGTTCTCAACACTCAATTTGACCTGCAGCCTCTGGAGGTGATTTTTGACCGTATGAGGAGAGATACCCAGTTTATCCCCTATTTCCTTATTACTGAAACCCTGGGCCAGTAAAATGAGGATTTCTTTTTCACGGGCTGTCACGGATACTATCTCTTCCTCAGGTGCTTTGCCACCCTCCTCCAGCTGAGGGGCTAATTCTCTTAAAATGTCACAAGCCACTTTCGCTGCAAAAGGTCTGTCTTTATTGACCGCACTTAAAATCACCTGTTTCCAGATCTCGGGGGAAAGGCTTTTTAAAAGATAACCCTGGGCCCCTAAGCGCATGGCATCAAAAAGAGACTGAGCCTCCCGTGAAGCAGTCAAAACCACGGCAGGAACATTGATATTGTGCTCCCGCAACTGGGCCAACAGGGATTTATCCGGATTTACCTGCCATAATTCTGTAAGCACACAGTCAAATTCATACTTCTTAAACAATTCTAAGGCCTCTTGGGCCGTAGCTGCTTCACCGGTTACCCGGAACTCGGGAATATTATCTAAGATGCAAATGATTCCTTTACGTACAAGAAAATCAGGTTCTACTACTAAGAGCCTGAGTTTCTCCTTGTTTTGTTCCACCTTATACCTCCATGCGTATATTTACTCGTTTGTGCGCTGTGGCTGAAGAATGCTGGGGCCGCTGCTGGTTCCCAGGCGCTGGGCCCCTGCCTTCATGAGGATCTGAGCCTGTTCCCAGGTCCTAATCCCCCCTGAGGCTTTGACTTTAGCCTTACCCCGGACAGCCTCCACCATCAACTGCACATCTTCCACCGTAGCGCCTCCTCCACCAAAACCGGTAGAGGTTTTAACGAAATCAGCTCCTGCCTCTACCGCTGCCTGACAGGCTAGGAGCTTTTCTTCCTGACTTAATAAAGCCGTCTCAATGATCACTTTGACCAGTTTATTCTGATAAGCCCGGGCTTCATTGACAACAGCGTGGATATCATCATATAAATAAGACATTTTGCGTTCCTTTAGAGCGCCGATATTGATGACCATATCCACTTCGTCCGCTCCCTGGCTAAAAGCAAGTTTAGCCTCATAAGCTTTTACCTCCGGGAGGTGGGCCCCTAGAGGAAATCCTATGACGGTGGCTACGGCAATACCTGATCCTTTTAAGGATTTGACGGCCAAAGCTACATAGCAGGGCAAGACACAGACAGCTTTAAAACCAAAATCCCTGGCCTCCTGACAGAGCTGAATAACCTGTTTTGCGGTGGAATCGGGCCTCAGTAAAGTGTGATCGATGCTTTGGGCCACTTCACGCAGCGAAAACATATAACCCTCCTATAAAAGATAAGCAATCAGTAAGGTGGCCAGGGTTGAATAAATTAACAGGCCGGTAATATCGATGGCCGTGGAGATGAAAGGAGCTGAAGCTACCGCCGGGTCAACACCAATCCTGCGAAAAATAAGAGGAACCAGGGTGCCCATGGTGGCCGCTGTCAGCATATTGCCCAGCATGGCCAGGCCTACAACCACACCAAGCATGGGCTTTTGCTGCCAAATAGCGGCGATAACACCGACGATCAAACCCAAAATAGAGCCTATAGCTGCCCCTACCAGGGACTCCCTTAGAACAACGGTAAAAATCTGGTCCTGTTTAATCTGCCCTGTGGCAATACCCCGTACGGTTACGGTGGACGACTGGGTACCCACATTACCACCCATACCTGTGAGAAGGGGAATAAAAAAGGCCAGGGCTACTACGGCTTCAATCTGCCGGGAAAAACCACTTAAAACTTGGCCCGAGATTAAGCCCCCTAACATGGTAATAAAGAGCCAGGGAAGGCGGGCCTTTAAGGAGGCAAAAATCCTTTGGAAAAATTCTTCTACTTCCTCTTCCTCTTCGCCGGCGGCACCGGCCAAACGGTATAAGTCTTCCGCTGCTTCCTCATGAATAACGTCGATGACATCGTCTACCGTAATAATACCCAGCAGCGAATTGTCATGGTCAATAACGGGTACGGCCAGGAAATTATATTTGGTAACAATACGGGCAACTTCCTCCTGGTCCATATCCACAGGCACACTAACAACTTTCTTACGCATGATGTCACGAATCAGGGATTCCGGATTGGCAATAATCAGTTCCCTTAAAGATATGACCCCAACCAGCTGATTTTTTAAATTGATGACATAAACATAATAAACTGTTTCGGCATCGGGGGCTATCTCCCGCAAGACCTCAATAGCCCGGGCTGCCGTGATATCTTCCCGCACAGCCACATATTCGGTGGTCATCAGACCACCGGCCGTGTCTTCACGGTAGGTCATGAGTTCCCGGACATCCTGCTGGTCTTCTGATTCCATGAGCTTCAGATATTTATTCTGTTCCTGGTCTGATAATTCACTTAAGAGGTCGGCGGCATCATCAAAAGACATCTCTTCCAGAATCTCACTGGCCCGCTCCTCATTTAAATGACTTAAGAGTTCGCCTCCCAGTTCTGGATCAAGCTCATTGATAACCAGAGCTGCCGTCTCACTGTCCAGAAGGGATAATATCCACTGCTGCTCTTTATGATCCAGCTCTTCGATGATTTCCGCAATATCTACGGGCTGCAAGTCGTTCAGGAAACTTTTGGCCTTTTCGGAGTCAATGTGGGCGATATAATCTCCCAATTCCCGAAGCAGTAATTTCTTATCTTTAACCATGCTGCATCCTCCCTTCTCTCAGGGGAGCAGCACTAATAAGACAGGATCTTTAGCGGTTCTGCTCCCCTAATATTATTAAATTGGACCTACTAGGGGGGTACGAATCCACTAAAACCCACCTCCACTCGAGGTTTAACCTAAAACAGGGTAAGCCTTTCTCACAAGAAAGGCTTACCGTCAAATCTACTCTATCAAGTTTAGTCCTATGTGTCAAGAAAAGTAGGTTTCCTCCTGCCTATCTTTTTTTTATAAAGGATAGCACTGATTAAAGCAGTAAAGGGCACGGCCAAAAACAAACCGATACTTCCCGCTAAAGCCCGGATGATTTCCACAGCGATCATGTCCAGGTTGATAAACTTCAAATAGGGCACGTTGTTGGCCATTAACAAAAGCATCAGCGGCAGGGAACTTCCGGTATAGGCCAGAATAAGGGTGTTGGCCATGGTCCCGATAATATCCTTACCTACGTTCAGGCCGCTTTGAAACAAGTGACGGAAAGTCAATTCCGGATTAAGCTCATTTATTTCACTGATACTGGAGGCAATAGACATGGCCACATCCATGACGGCTCCCAGGGCACCAATGATAATACCTGCAAACAATAAACCGGTAACATCGAGATTCCCCTGGGTGAAACTATAGTAAAGCATTTGACTTTCTTCCGAATTAAGACCGTTGACCCGGGTCAGGTAAATTACATATTTAGCCAGGCCACCCCCCAGTACCAGTCCTATCACCGTCCCGGTAATAGCGGCCAGGGACTTTTTGCTGAAACCGGTAATCAGCATATGGGTAATGATGGTAATTCCTGTGCAAATCAGGATACTTACCATAATAGGGTTTCTTCCTGCCAGAATCGCCGGGAGTAAAATTTTAAAAACAGCCAGACACGTAATGACTAAAGAGAGAAGGGTCTTAAATCCTTGCCCCAGCCCGATAGCCAAAATAGCAGCAGAAAAGATAAGTCCCAGTAACCCCAGATAATGATCTCTGGCCAGGCTGGATATATAGGCTTCTTTTAAGACGAAATCTTCCACATCCAAACTTACCACAACCTTATCCCCGACCCCAACCACGAAATCATAGGCGGGATTACTGTCCTGGTAATGGACAGTGTCGATAATCCTCCCTTTATAAAAACCTTCCGTGATTTTTAAACGTACAGCCCACTTTTTCTCTCCTAAGATCGGGTCGTTGTTTTCTCCCCCGGGTGAGGCAATTTCTTTCACATCAAGGACAATCCCTTTCGTAAGAACTTCAGGGTTGTCCTGCTTTTCATACTGCAGGGTTGTACTGTAAAAAAAACCTGCCAAAATGATGACAACGGAGATGATCATAGCCCAAAAACGTTGCATAGCCCACCCCAATTTTCCTTAGTCTTTTAATCATTATAGCCCAGGCAGGCCGGATTTCCTTTTGGTAAGTCCTAGGAAGCCATGCTTCGGGAAAATTAATACTGGTCCGAATACCCAAACTCACGTAAAATGTTCTCCCGGTTGCGCCAGTCAGCTTTTACTTTAACCCAGAGCTCTAAAAACACCTTGTTGCCCAGCAGTCTTTCGATATCCTGGCGGGCCTGGCTGCCAATGTTTTTTAACATCTCACCTTTTCTACCGATTAATATACCTTTCTGAGAGTCACGCTCCGTATAGATGGTTGCCCCCACATAAATCAATTCTGAAGAGCGCCTTTCCATCAGTTCTACTTCTACTGCCACAGAATGGGGTACTTCCTCCCGGGTAGCCTGGATTACTTTTTCCCTGATAAGTTCGGCTATAATGAGCCTTTCCGGCTGGTCCGTAATAGCATCCTCCGGGTAATACTGGGGTCCGGGCGGCAGGTACTGCAAAGTGGAACGGATGAGGGCCTCTGTATTTTCCCCCTTGAGGGCGGAAATAGGTACTATTTCCGCCCATTTATGCTTGCTCTGATAAAACTCAATCAAGGGCAGGATCTCTGGTTTAGGAATCCGGTCAATTTTATTCAGGAGAAGGAAAACAGGCGTTTTCACCCGGGCCAGGTTTTCGATAATATAGGCTTCCCCCGCCCCAAATGGAACAGTGACATCCACCAGATAATAAATAACATCCACTTCATGGAGCGTATCCAGGGCAGTACTCACCATATATTCTCCCAGTTTATCCTTGGGTTTGTGAATGCCGGGAGTATCCAGGAAAATAATCTGCCCCTCGCTTTTTGTCAGGACTCCCACAATTTTATTGCGGGTGGTCTGGGGCTTGTCAGACATAATAGCGATCTTTTGTCCGATGAGGGTATTAAGTAAAGTGGATTTACCGGCATTGGGCCGCCCGATGAGAGCCACAAAGCCGGAACGGTATTCCTTATCGGTCATCACAAGCTTCCTCCTTGAGATGGGCTGGAGTGAAGGCATGGGGTAAAAGATCCCGCACTGTTGTCACTCGCTTTTCTCCTTGTGTATTGGCCATAATCACAATCATATCAGGAGCGAACTCGGCCAGGACTTGCCGGCAGGCACCGCAGGGGCTGGCTGGCGGAGCTGAATCAGTTACCAGGGCCATGCGCTCAAATTCTCTAATTCCCGCACAAACAGCTTTGAAAACAGCATTACGCTCGGCACAGCTGGTTAAACCATAGGAAGCATTTTCCACATTACAGCCCGTGTAGATTTCCCCATTTTTGGCCAATAAGGCAGCGCCTACCTTGAAACCCGAGTAGGGGGCATAAGCATGCTCCCTCGCCTGCCGCGCTTTCTCTATCAATATGTCATCCATGTACTTCACCTCAATAATCGACTCTCGTACCTTTTGTCACTACCTGAATCCAGGTGGGACCCGGCACCAGGGTGATACTTTTTCCCTTCGTATCCACAAATCTGGTAAAGCCGCCGGGCTGTTTCTGCCATAAACCTTTTATGACCTTTCCGTCACGAAAGATCAGGGCATCACCCTCACCATGGAGAATGAGCTGGAGATTGCCGTCTCCGTTCAGCACCCGGTAGGGGACATACTGCACAATAACATTGGCTGCTACAATCTGTTCGCCTTTAGGGTTCACATGGGGCTTTTCCGCCATGAACCTTTCGAAAACCTTACGTTCTTTGTTATATGTATAGCGGATTTGACTCTCCCGGTTGGGATAAAAAATGTTGATCTCCTCCACAGGATCCCCGCCTATTTCTGTATCTTTAGCTATATAGGAACGTTCGGGAGGAGGTACGGTCAGGTTATAGTTTAATTCTTTGGCGGCACGGCGTAAACTTTCCGAGCTGGCATATAAATTATGGGGTTTGGCCCGATCCGGAACCCGCCAAAAAGCCACTCCTACCTGGGGTCCTCCCTCTATTTCATCCAGGTGATCTGATTTTTCCCTGGTTATAGCCTCCAGGGCGTCTTCCGACCCGCCGGCATGGACCAAAATACCGTTATACTCTTTGGCCAGATCCACCAGATAAGGCCTGGCGCTGCGGATAGGTCCCACCAGTTCCATCTCATACCGGCTGATAACGGCGAGAAAGCGGGTCATTCCTCCTTCGACAGGAGTTTCCACCACCACATCGGCCTGGTCTAAGCCCGATTGGGGCCGGGCGGCGGGAGCGTTATCGATAATCACAGCCAAGGCCCTTTTGCGCGGGGCTTCCTTCCAGCCGGGGAAAGGAACGACTTCCTTCTGTCCATTTTTTTGCTGATCAGGATGGGTGAAATGATTGAGAGAGATCGTTTTAGGGATATGTGGACGCATATAATAGTAAGCCGCTGCACCCGATAAAGTACTTAAAATTATACCTAAGATGGTCCATTTTAGGAACGTTCCTCTCATCTCCATAACCCCTTTTATCTACTCTGCAACTCTCTTTTGGGTCTCGGGAGAAATAACGCCTCCCGAAATAATCAGTTTGATACCATCTTCCACAGACATTTCCAAAGGGATAATATCTTTCTTGGGTACTAAAAGTAAAAAACCGGAGGTTGGATTGGGTGTTGTCGGTAAAAAGACATTGACTACTTCCTCCCGGCTTTTTTCCTGAATCTCCCCTTGGGATACACCGGTGAGAAAGGCCAGGGCATATAAACCCTTCCGTGGATACTCCAGCATGACTACCTGCTGAAAAGCTTTGTTATCTTGCTGTAGTAAGGTATCTAAAATTTGTTTTACCGTAACATAAACACTGCGTACCACGGGGATATGGGATAGAACTCTGTCACTTAAAGAAATCAACTGTTTTCCCAGATAATTCCTGGCGAGAAGGCCCGTTAGCAGGACGACGGTCAAAGTTAACACAAACCCTACCCCATGGACATTTTGGGCCCAGATAATCCATTCACCCAGGAGGGTGTTCCTGATCACGGGAAGGTGGCTGATAATCAAATTATCAAAAAAGTTAAAGATCAACCAGAGGGTATAGAAACTGATGACAATAGGCAAAAGCACCAGTATGCCTGTAAAAAAATAACTTTGTAATTTCTTTCTCATAAACTTCTCCCACTCCTCCTTGATGCGAACTAATCTGTAAGATTCTCCTCCCGGTTTTTCTTAATGAGGCGGAGTTTAGCAATCCGTCTTCCTACTATTTTTTCGACGATAATATGTAAATCGTCTATTTCCACTTCCTGTCCCTCATAGGGCAGTTTACCCAGGGTATGAAAGACCAGACCGCTGATGGTATCAAATTCATCATCGGGCAGGTCCAATTCCAGGAGTTCGTTAATATCGTAAATGGAGGTACGGGCATCAACCCGCAGTGAACCATCGGCTAAGGTCTCAATATGCTTTTCCTCCCGGTCAAATTCATCCTGGATATCACCCACAATTTCCTCAATCATGTCCTCAATGGTCACCAGACCCGCCGTACCGCCGTATTCATCCAACACAATGGCCATATGGACCTTTTCTTTGCGCAATTCGGCAAAAAGGTCACGCACTTTTTTACTTTCCGGCACATAATAGGCGGGCCGCATGAGACGGCGGATCTCCGTGGTATTTTCCTGGGTGACTAGAAGATTTTTCAAGAGATCTTTGGCATAAATAACACCAATGATGTTATCAATGGTTTGCTCGTAAACTGGAATACGGGAGTGTCCCACCTCTACAATTAAATTGATCACGGACGACAGATTGTCATTCACATTTACGGCAATGATGTCAATACGGGGGACCATCACTTCCCTGACCAGGGTATCGTCAAATTCAAAAATACTGTCGATCATTTCTCTTTCATCCTGGTCAATGAGTCCTTCTTCCTGGCCCACATTCACCAGCATGCGCAATTCCTCTTCCGTAATAAAAGGATTTTTATCCGTAGGTCCTCCCATGAGTTTTACGATGCCATTTGTAACTAAATTCAATACTTTTATGACGGGCGACAATAATGTGGCTAAAGAATTTAAGTACCCACTCACTTGCAAAGAAAAGCTTTCAGCCCTGTTGGCAGCCAGGGTCTTGGGCGTAATCTCGCCAAAAACAAGTACCAGGACGGTCATAACGCCAGTGGCTATTCCCGCACCTGTGTCGCCAAAAAAAGCAATAGCCAGAGTGGTGGCTAATGCCGTAGCACCGATATTCACCACATTATTGCCAATGAGGATGGTAGAAATAAGTCGGTTCGGCTGGTCCAGCAATTTCCTGGTAAGAATGGCTTTACGGTTTCCTTCTTCGGCCAGATGCCGGATTTTTACCTTGTTTACAGAAAAGATAGCCGTTTCCGATGCCGAAAAAAAGGCTGATAAACCCAATAGTCCCAGCAAAAGTACTAGCTGGAGTATTTGCGAACCTGACAAAGATTCCGCCTCCTAGATGAAAAAAATAAGCATGCCCATGATAATTGCGTTAAGGGCCGCCAAAAGCACAGCCCCAGCGGCAACGTCCTTGGCTTTCTGCGCCAGGGGATGGTCGTCAAGGGTACACAAGTCGACAGCTGACTCCACTGCCGTGTTAATCATCTCTGTAATTAATACCAGACTAATGGTCATAATAAGGAGCGCCCATTTCCATAAAACAAGTCCACGGTAACAGGCATAGACAAGCACAGCCAGGGTAATAAACAGGTGAATTTTCATATTGCGCTCGGTTTTACTGCAGATGACCAGACCCCTTATGGCATAATTCAATCCAAGTATTTTCTTTCTCATAAAGATTTTATTCCCTTGTGATATTTAACTGCCGGAGAATAGTTTCCTCCAAATCCCGCATTTCAGCTTCTTCATCCTCATCAGTATGATCATAACCTAAAAGATGAAGCATACCGTGCAGAGTTAAGAAGGCCAGTTCCCTGGTAAAACTGTGCCCATACTCCTGAGCCTGGGCCTCTGTACGCTCCAGGGAAATAATGATATCACCCAGCAGATGAGTATCCCCAGCCTCCACAAAAGTTCTTTCTTCAGTTATATCCTCTTCATCCAGGGCAAAGGAAAGCACATCGGTAGGACAGTCCATGGCCCGGTAGTCGCGATTCAGAACTTGAATGTTCTCATCGTCAACCAGAGCTACACTGACCTCAATGTTGTCCTCCAGCTCCAAATATTCCCCTACTTTGAGGATAACGTCACGTATTGTTTTCTCCATCTCCGGAGCTACCGGAATTTTCGTCTGTTGATTGTCGATCAAGATCTCCATTTAGAAGATCGCTCCCTTCCATTGCTTGCAGTACGTTTTCCGGGTATTCAATACGGGAATGGAAAATCCCGCTTAGGATCCTGGTAAAAGCTGTGGCAATCAGATCCAGATCCTTAAAAGTTAAAGCCGATTCATCTAGCTGCCCGTCCTGTAACCGTTCTTTGATGATTTTGCGCACTAACCCCTCAATTTTACCGCCGGAAGTTGAAGTCATGGAACGTACAGCCGCTTCCACATTATCGGCCAGCATAATAATAGCGGCTTCCTTAGACTGGGGCTTGGGTGCATCATAACGGTAATCACTTTCTTTGACATTATCAGCGTTCCCTAATTCTAAAGCTTTATGATAAAAATAGGTAGCCAAACTGGTCCCGTGATGTTGTTGAATCAGATCAATGATGACCGGCGGTATGCCATGCTGCTTAGCCAGTTCCACACCGTCTTTGACATGGGAAGTGATAATCAGTGTACTCAAAGATGGTGTAAGTTTTTCATGGGGATTCTCCCCGCCCAACTGGTTTTCAATAAAGAAATAGGGTCTTTTCAACTTACCGATATCGTGATAATAAGCACCCACCCTCACTAGAAGGGAATCAGCTCCCACCGCATCAGCCGCTGCTTCACCCAGGTTACCAACCAAAATACTGTGATGATATGTTCCGGGTGCTTCCAAAAGCAGTCTCTTTAAGAGGGGATGGTTGGGGTTGGAGAGTTCCAACAAACGAACACTGGTGGTAACCTTAAACCCCGATTCCAGGAAAGGTAAGCTACCATAAGCAAAAATGGCGGAAAAAAGTCCGTTCAAGAGCCCCAGAGAACTGCCGATAAAAATCAGCCGCCCGGGGCTGTTATTCATTAAGCCCAGGGAGATAACGGTGATGATCTGGGCGAGAGCCACAAAAAGACCTGCTTTGACCCAGTCCAGTCTCTGGCTGAACTTGGAGACACTGTATACTCCTACCAGTCCGCCGATAAAGGCATTAATGGCATAACTAAGCTGGTTGCCTGTAAGAATTCCTACAAAAAAGCTTAAAACGGTGGTCATAAAAATGGCCAGCTTGGTATCCAGCAAGATAGCTACCAGCATAGAGCCGGCAGAAATTGGTATTAAATAGCCTACCAGTTCCGCCACCTGTGGCTGGGAACTGATTTTAATGGTGGCTATGAGTTTGGCCAATAAAAGCGTAATAAAAAAGAGGAGGCATAAAAGAAGCAAGTTGTTTTCCTTACGGTACAAATCCCGGCGATAGTAGCGTAAAAACAATGTGGTAAGAACTAACATCAATAAGACAAATAGCCCTATTCCGCCGAAGGTCATATAAGGTGACGCCGTCCTTTGATAACCTATGGCCCTCAGGATTTCAATGTGTTCGGCGGTGACTACTTCCCCTTCACCTATGATTTTCTGATTCTCACGAATGGTGATTAAAACCGGTCCTTCATTTCTGCGGGCCTCTTCCCTCGCTTTGCGGGTCGCCTCTTCATCCAGCAAATAGTTGGGTCTGAATTCAACTTTATTTAAAACCCCTTTAATCAGTTCTTTATAGGCAGTTTTAATGTTCAACAACTCAACCTGGGCAAGGACTTTGGCCCGCTTTTCCTCTACTTCATCGACTTTTACTCCATTCTGCCATTGGCCCCGGATTAAACCTATAGTTTCTAACCGCAGAGCCTTAATCGTGTCAGCTTCAATGGTAAGAAGACTACTGGCAATATCGTCGTTAATTTTGAATTCATTTTTAATAGTCCGTACCTTTTCTTTATTGTCTAGAACATCGTTTTTGGTAACATTTAGAAAATATTGGAAAACACGGGTTACCTCTTCCTCCAAAGCGGGCAACACCTGCTTGTCCATAACATAAATGTCAGGTATTTTTTCAGCAGCCAAACGTTTGCGTTCCGCGGTTTTTTTCAGATCTTCAAAGGTGATGGTCTGGGGGGCCTTGATAGTATGGGGGGCTACCTCTCCTTCCTTTAATGAATAACTTTCCGGCAGGAAATGAGTGGCAAAAATCCCCATTACCCCTAAAAAGAAAATAAGAAACCAGGCAACCTCGCGTACCTTCCGGTTTACCCAGATATTGCCTATGAAATTGGGAAACTCGATTCTCCTTTTTTTACCGGTTATAGTAATCTCCTCCCTATAAACCCTTGGCACTACCTTCTTCTTCCTGTCTCTGATACTCTTCGTAGGCCAGGATGATGCGCTGTACTACGGGATGTCTCACCACATCGGCCTGACTTAAATACTGAAAACTTATGCCTTTAATACCCTTCAGGATTTTCTGTACCACGACCAGGCCGGAATTTGCATTTTTCGGTAAGTCTACCTGGGTAACATCTCCCGTTACTACAGCCTTGGAGCCAAAACCAATCCGGGTGAGAAACATTTTCATCTGCTCAGGAGTAGTATTCTGGGCTTCATCCAGAATGATAAAAGAATCATCCAGTGTTCTTCCCCGCATATAAGCCAGGGGTGCTATTTCGATAACGGACTTATCCATGTAGCGCTGGGCCGTTTCAATACCCAGTACATCATAGAGACCGTCATAGAGGGGACGCAGATAAGGGTCTACCTTCTCCTGTAAGTCACCGGGGAGAAAACCTAATTTCTCGCCGGCTTCCACAGCGGGACGGGTGAGAATGATACGGTTTACCTCTTTATTTTTTAAAGCCGTTACCGCCATGACCACGGCCAGATAAGTTTTACCGGTTCCGGCAGGACCAATGCCAAAAACAATGTCATGGTTTTTGATGGCCTGGACGTAATTATACTGGCCAATGGTTTTGGGTTTGATTTGTTTACCCCTGGCCGTAACCTGCAGGACCTGGTTCAGCATATCTGTTAAATTAGCTCCTTTACCCTCGGTTACCACTCTTAAACAGTAGTTAATATCGGGAATCGTAATCACGTTTCCAGTACGAATCAATTCAATCAGCTGGTTGAAAACCTCATAAGCTATATCTACCTCTTCAGGACTGCCCGTGATCAGTATTTCTCCGCCCCGGGCCACAATTTTTGCTCCCAAATGGTTCTCCAGGAATTTCAGGTTCTCATCCTGGAGTCCATACAAGACTGCTGCTTCCTGATTGCTGAGACTCAAGCGTCTTTCTTTGATAGCAGTCAATGAGTCAGTACCCTCCTTGCTTCGTAAATTCATTAATGTATTTCTAAATAAATATTATACCCCATCTGAAAAAGGCAAGCCATCAGGAAGAAACTTTGTAGGTACCTATGTCCTCGATGGTTTCCACGAAATACAGGGCTTTAATCACCCCTTTTTTTTGTGAAGGAACAGGTTCATGACCTTCTTTAAGAATCCGGTGGTCTTCGGGCAGTGTTTTCAGTAATTCCGTCCGTGCCCTCCTAACGGCTTCCTGATAAGCGCCTTCCACACCCCAGTCCTTCTCATAATGTTCCTGTTGGAAATAAGTATCAGTTATTAATTCGACAGGAGGCAGTATATTCCTGCCCGGAATTAAGGTTTTTACTTGTCTGATCATTCGGTAACGCTCATAGGGTACATGCCGGGGCCCGCTGACAATGACCTCCCGCCCCATCATTTTGAGGGTGACCATGGTGGTCTCCGCCCCTGTATCTATTTCCCCTTCTTCTCTCACAGGACACTGGCCTAAAGCCCTGCGTGTTACTTTGGAACGCACCACACCCCGGGCCCGTACTTTCTCCGGATTGCCGCCGGGTGTAATACTGCCGTCCTGATTAATCCTTATTTCCGGGTAAACCAGCCCCTGAATAAGCACCTGATTTTTTGTAACCCTGTCACCCTCTTTCACTAAAGGTGTGCCTTTCAACACCAGAAGCTCTTCCACCTGTCCATCCATACTGGCGATGAGGTCTCCCGGTTTATTATCATCTGTACTGGGTACTGTTGTTTTTTCGGCTACTTCGATAATGACCTTAGTTCCCTGGACAATAATCCCCACCCAAGCCAATTCAGGGACCTCCATAAGTAATCTTTCTTTAATCTTTTCTTTATGCACACTTTTCTTGGGCACTCCCTTTTTCAGTCCCTCTTCCCCTATTTTTGTCAAAATAAGTTCCCCAGGTATCCTTTCATTTCCCCGGATTTCGATGAACCAAACGAAAGAACTGAGGACATAAAGGGTTAAACAAAAAAATAGCACTCCGGTAACAAGGACTTTTCGCTTTTGCGCCCGGAGAAGCCAGAAAGGAAGGCCCTTTTTTGCTTTGATTTTGACCCTGCAGGAAGACCTCCTCACAATATGACGTAAGGCTTTGTAACCGCCCAAACTTACTTTCAGGCAGAAATAGCCCTTATCAACCTGACATATATCCCAAAGATATATCCCCCTGCTCATGGCCATATTAATAATTCTTTCCGGGTTTTCTCCCCAGAGGTTCACTTCCACATAACCGGTCAGCATCCCGTACCATTTCATCGTCTTCCCTCCCTACCGGTTAAGCTGAATGGATTTGATGCGTCCATCCAGATACATCTCTTCCCGTGTGATATGGCGAATGACTAGTTGTTCACCGCCAATTTCCAGTTCTCCAATAGCTACAGAAATACGGACCTTTTTGGAAGAATATTCAATAATACCCCGGTGATTTTCTATATAGAGCTGAATATCCCCAATGAGAGTAATTTTGGGTAAATCCAGGATAATTTCTTTGGGAATATCCAGGTAATGGGCAATTTTCTGCTGGACGTTTTTACTATGCTGGTTTAGATTCATGCCTGCTCCCCTCCCATCTCTTTTTCATTTTATGCCCAGCAGGAAACAATAAGAACAAAAGGGAATCTTCCCTGCTCTGGCAGGGAAGATTCCGTAAGCGTCAAAATAAAACTCATTTCTAGAGTCCCGTCTTACTTCATCATAATACTTTCAGTCCCCTTTCTCTAATGAGACTCAGGAAGATTCGGAGCTTTTAAGGTATAAAGTTCTTGATCATGTCAATCGTTTTAGAGATGACGAGGATAAGGTAGTTGAACTATCGGAGAAGCTGGTTATTACCTATTCTCCTAAACGGGCTGCAAAGGATAGGGCTGACCGGCAACGGTTGATTGATAAGGCCCATCGTCTCTTGGAACAACCAAGCTCTATTAAAGCCAGCAACAAGCGTGGAGGCAAACGTTTCATTAAGCATATCAGTGAAAACGACCAATATTTTCTTGATGAAAAGGCCATTGCCAACGATGAGCGGTTTGACGGTTATTATGCCATTCAGACCAGTTTACATGATCTGACTCCGGAAGCTGTGCTTGACGCATATCATACTCTCTGGAAAATCGAAGAGTCCTTCCGCATCATGAAGAGCACATTGGAAGTACGTCCCATCTTTCATTGGACTGAAAAGCGCATAAAGGGCCATTTTGTTATTTGTTTCCTGGCTTTCTTACTCGAAAGGACATTAGAATTCCGCTTAAAAGAACATCATCTTTCTATTAGTCCAGCCCAAATTCAGGAAGCTTTAGGTTCGCTGTTGTTTACAGAAATGGAGATAAATGGCCAAAGGTTTTTGGTGAAGATGCGTCCGAGTGATAATGCCAATAAAATCTTAAGAGTATTACGCATTACCCCACCGAAGAACATGCTGCCCTATTGAGGAGGCAGGAGAGTTCACCTGGTAGAGGGTGTGGGTACAATTTGCGCATCTTCATGTGAGCAAATCCTTGTTTTTCAAGGCTTTCGAGTCTTCAACTGACAAAGTCAGGAAATAAACACTTTTTTTCAACATTTTTCATAAATTATAAGAAAGAGAGAGCTGACCACCCTCCACGGGCAGCTGCTCTCTCTTTTTTCCTACTTTCTTCTTCTCAAGGCTTTGGGCTTCTGTAATATTTCGCTCCAGATGATGGCCTGGCGCAATTCAGCGGGGGAAGGAAAGGCTATAACGGGTTCGGCCAGAACTTGAGGTGCAGGTTCAAGTACCCTTTCCTCCCTGCGTTCCTCCGTATCGCCCACCATATATCCCCGGTCTTCCATGCTCTGTCCTTCTTCATAGAAAGGAATTGAGGGCTGGACAAATCTTTTTTCGTCAGGTGGAGGTGAAACCGCAGCAGGCCTGGCCTTTTTCACCCGTCTCTTGCCCGGCAGTTCTATTTCCATGCCTGGGATAGGAATCTTTTCGGGAACAGGCTCCTCAGGCCGTTCCTCCTGGATCACCTCGGGAACAGGTTTGCGCCGCTGTTCCTGCTGTGGCGGTCTTTTTCTTTCCATCCCTTTTTTGCGGTCACCTATGGTTCGCAGGGCTATGAAGATAATGAAGATGATAATCCCTATTAAATCTTCCAAAGGGGACACCCCCTCTTTCAGTTGTTAGTTGACAGTTGTTAGTTGGTAGTGACTGACGCTCCCTGTTTCTCGATTCCCGATACCTGAATTAGCAGTATCTTTTCGGGTGGCTGGTAGCGGGTGGCGGGCAGCGATAAACTTTGTCGGACGTCGGCAAGCGGAAATCGCTGAGATTACTTCTTGCCGCTGTCACCGCTGCCCTGAACAGGACCACCTTTGGCGATAGCGTCCCTCATGCTGGTATCTGCCAGGATGTTCTGCAGGTGGTAATAATCCATAACACCCAGTTTACCTTCCCGCAGGGCCTGAGCCAGGGCTTTGGGCACTTCAGCTTCTGCTTCCACAACTTTAGCACGCATTTCCTGTACAGCGGCTTTCATTTCCTGTTCACGAGCTACGGCCAGAGCACGGCGCTCTTCAGCCTTGGCCTGGGCAATACGCTTATCGGCTTCGGCCTGGTCCGTTTGTAGCTGGGCACCGATGTTACGTCCCACGTCTACGTCTGCTATATCAATGGAGAGAATTTCAAAGGCCGTTCCTGCATCTAGGCCCTTGTTCAGGACAGTACGGGAAATAAGATCGGGGTTTTCCAATACTTCTTTGTGGGATTCTGAACTGCCCACAGTGGTGACGATACCTTCCCCGACACGGGCGATAATGGTCTCCTCGCCGGCACCACCTACTAAACGGTCGATGTTAGCCCGCACAGTTACTCTGGCCCGGGCCTTTACCTCAATACCGTTTTTAGCCATGGCGGCGATGACAGGAGTCTCAATCACCCGGGGGTTGACACTCATCTGTACAGCTTCCAAAACGTTACGTCCTGCCAAATCGATGGCTGCGGCTCGTTCAAAGGCCAGGGGAATATTGGCCCTTTCCGCAGCAATGAGGGCATTGACCACCCTGTCCACGTTACCGCCTGCCAGATAGTGGGCTTCCAACTGGTTTGTGGTGACGTTCAGACCTGCTTTGTCAGCTTTAATTAAACTGTTAACAATCAGGCTGGGAGGTACCCGGCGGAAACGCATGCCCACCAGGGTAAAAATGCCGATTTTTACACCTGCCGCCAGAGCTGAAATCCACAGGCCCACAGGGATAAAGCTAAACAGTACAGTAATTGCCACCAGAACGATGGCTACCATAATAACTAAGGCAATTAATTCAGCCATTAAATGTTCCTCCTTTTAAGATTCTTCCTTCAGGGCATGAACAATGATGCGTATTCCTTCCACCCTGTCTACCACAACTTTACTGCCTCTGGGAATAAAATCCCCTTCAGTAACAACATCCAGGCGCGTTCCATCATCCAGTTCCACTGTTCCTGCAGGACGCAAAATCGTGTAAGCCATACCCCGGCGCCCTACATATTTGGTTAGATCCTGATTCTGAGAGATATAACCTTCTTCCTTGTTATATTTCAAAGGCAAGACCAGGCGGTTCCAAAACTTTCGTTTGGTCAGAACCTTGAAGCTTAAGAGGACCAGGACAATGGTTCCTACCAGGGACAGAACAAGGGAGATAACGCCCACTTCCCAGCTGGGAGCAGCCAGCACAATACTGGCAATAATGCTTAGTATTCCACCAATACCAAAAATACCAAAGCCCGGGACCAAAGCTTCCACAACCAGAAGAATCAAGCCTAAGAGGAAAAGAAGCACTGCCTCCCAACCCGTAAATCCGGCCAGGAGATGCCCTCCAAAGTAGAGTGCTAAAGAAACAAGACCGATTACACCGGCGATCCCCCAGCCCACCGTAAGAAACTCGATGATAATCCCGGCAATGCCTATAGTGAGTAAGAGAGGAGCCACATAAGGATTGGTAACAAGACGGGTAAGCTTTTCCGAGGCTGAAGCCTGCGCTTCAATAATTCTGGCCTCGCCTAATCCTAGTATCGCCAATAATTCATTCCTATCCTTAACAGTGTAATCACTGTACCCTACTTTAGCCGCTTCCTGATAAGTAAGGGTTAGGAGTTTTCCTTTTTCCACCATTCCAGGTATGCTGGCGTCCCGGTCAGCCATGGCCACGGCGATCTGCGGGTCCCGACCATTGACTTCTGCCGTAGCTGCCATCTCCTTAGCCCAGTAGGAGACAAACTTTTCATCGGCTCTTTGAGAGCCGTAACGGGGTTCAGCATCACCTATGGTGGCTCCTGGCTGCATGGCAATAGTTTTGCTGGCCAGGGTGATCAAAGCGCCGGCAGAGATGGCGCCGCCCTTGACCAGAGCCGTGGTGGGAATGGTACTTTGGCGAATAGTATCCCTGATTTGTAAAGCTGCATCAACCCGGCCGCCAGGTGTATCTATTTCTAAAAGGACCATATCCGCTTTAAGTTTTTCCGCCTCTGCATAACTTCTGGCAACGAATTTAGCTAAACCCAGATCTATGGTATCTCTGATGGGTATGACATAGACAGCTTTAGCCGAACCAGCCAGGAGACTTCCGGGAAGGAGTGTTAGCAGTATGCAGGTAATGAGCCAGTATACAATCAAGGCATATCTTTTCATATTTCACCTTCTTCCTTTTACCTGATTATAAATATTCTACCATTCCTTTAGCAAAACATGTTAGTTTATTTTCGTTTTAAAATCTTTACAATTTGTTCGATTGTTTTAATCGACATAATTCATTATAATTATTTACGTTTACTCTTTCCAGCATTATCCTTGGCTCACTATTTTGTCTCTTTTGGGCGAAATGGTAAGAAAGGAGTGATTAAACCATGAATTTTGGTGCTATTAAGTTGCCCCGTTTAATTTTCTTGTATGCCGCTGTTGCCCTTGCTGCGGTCCTCTGTATTTGTATGATTTACCTGGAAAAAGAGGCTTTAGAGGATGAACTTTTAAAATGGCAGGAGGAAGCCCAGCGATTAAGAACAGAGTTAGAAAGGATCAAACGCTATACGGAAATATATCAAACAAGTCCCGAAATCATCGCCCTTGTCCTCCGGGAAAGTGAAAAGTATAAAATAAATCCCACCATGATGCTGGAACTGATTAAACTGGAAAGCAAATTTATCACCAGCGCCCAAAGCCCCCACGGAGCCAGGGGATTATGCCAGCTGATGCCGGAAACGGCGGAAGAACTGGCTAAAGAACTGGGCCTTCCCCCGGAAAAAGAACTCCTTTTTAATGCTGAGTATAATATCAAACTCGGTACCTACCTCCTCAGCAAGCTCCTAACTATTTATGATATGGACTACCATAAGGCCCTTACCGCCTATAACAGGGGCTCTGCCGGTCTCCTTCAATATATGCAAAAAAGGGGAACACCGGTGAGTACTTACTCCCGGCGGATTAGTGAAAATCTTGCCCTAAATACTTATTAATTAAAGGAGAATCTTCGGGATTCTCCTTTAAAATAAAATTTCAGCCTGAGCCCCTAGGGCCCAGGCTGTTTTTTTTTATGCTTCACCTTGTAAAACTTGCTTGACTAACTCGTTGACCAGCTTACCATCGGCTTTGCCCTTGGTAAGGGGCATAATCTTGCCCATAACTTTTCCCATATCCTTAGGAGATTGGGCACCAATTTCGTGCACAACCTTTTTAACCAGTTCAAGAATCTCTTGTTGGGAGAGCTGTTGAGGGAGATACTCCATAAGTATATTAATTTCTTGTTGGAGAGTTTCGACGGTTTCAGGACGGTTGGCTTTCTCGTATTCCGGAATGGAATCACGGCGCATCTTTACTTCCCGAGCCAATACCTCAATAACTTCTTCGTCGCTTAGTTCGTGTCCCCGCTCAATTTCCTGATTCTTTATGGCTGCTTTGACCATTCGGATTACGGAAAGTTTAAGTTTACCGGCGTCTTTGGCTTTCATGGCTTCCTTCATATCCGCCGTAAGTCTTTCTTTAAGACTCATTAAAGGGACCCCCTATTTAAACTTACGCTTTCTCGCTGCCTCAGATTTCTTCTTTCTTCTGACGCTCGGCTTCTCATAGTGCTCGCGTTTTCTAACCTCTGATAAAACGCCGGCTTTTTGGCACGTACGCTTAAAGCGGCGGAGTGCACTGTCGAGAGATTCGTTTTTTCCTACTCTGACTTCACTCATTCTTTCTCCCTCCCTCCACTAACAACCGTGTTGCTGAATAACGTGCTACGTATATTACAGCAGTAAAAAGCGGGATTTCAGCTAAAATACACATCCTTAATTATACTGCAATAAAAAGAGAGGGTCAAGGATTAACCTGGCGGCCAGGCAAAACTTCTTCCGCCTAACAAATGGAAATGAAGATGGGCCACCGTCTGGCCTCCTTCTTCCCCACAGTTGTTGACAACCCGGTAACCCTTTTGCAACTGCAGTTCCTCAGCCAGGTTATGTATTACTCCAAAAATGTGCCCTATTAATCCCTGGTCTTCTTTTTCTAATGTGGCCAAACTTGTGATGTGCTTTTTCGGAATAACCAGTACATGTACGGGCGCAACGGGATTGATGTCTTGGAAGGCTAGAACCTTCTCATCCTCATAAACCTTTTTGCTAGGTATCGTTCCTTCGGCAATTTTACAGAAAATGCAATCGCTCACTGCTCTCCCCCCTTTTCTTTTAAGATACACTTGGGTCAATTTCTCCCAAACATTTTTTCCCCTGGACCTCTTTTATTTTTACAGGAACAATTTGCCCCCGGCTGACCTCCCATGAAGGGAACTGGACTTTTAAATAATTGGAGGTATGCCCTTCCCAGTACCCGTGACTAAGATCTGTTTCCACCAGTACATCCAAAATATTTCCCAGAAATTTCCTGTTATAGTTTTCTGCCAGCTCTTCCGCCAGTAAAATCAGTTTTCTGCTGCGTTCCTCTTTAACGGGGGGAGGGACTTGCCCGGGAAATTCAGCTGCAGGTGTACCGCGGCGCGGTGAATATTTAAAGACATGGATATCACTGAAAGATATTTCCCTGATAAACTCATATCCCTGGTTAAATTGCTCCTCCCTTTCCCCAGGGAAACCCACCATGATATCGGTAGTAATGCTGATGTCTGGTATCTTCCTTCTAATATTTGTCACAATATCCCTGTACTCTTTTGTAGTATAAGGCCTGTTCATGGCTTTTAAAATCTCATCATGGGCGCTTTGTAAGGGCAAATGAAGATGGGGGCAAAAGTTTTTATATTCCACCAATAGTTTTAAAATCTTGGGAGTAACCTCAGTGGGTTCGATAGAGCTGAGACGCCACCTCACATCGGGAGCTAAAGGCAA
This sequence comes from uncultured Peptococcaceae bacterium, assembly GCA_964637385.1. Lineage (GTDB taxonomy): Bacteria > Bacillota > Peptococcia > DRI-13 > DRI-13 > Thermanaerosceptrum. The sequence continues at coordinate 97,112 of CAZWTM010000001.1, read as the reverse complement.
AAGTTCAGCTAAAAGATCGCCAAGTTCTATCCCTTCCCCCAGATCTTTACCATAAGCCCCTAGATGAATGCCCGTTAGGATGATTTCCTTGAAGCCCGCATTAATCAGCTTTTGGGCTTCCTGAATGGTATTGCCGATGCTGCGGCTGCGCACCGGTCCCCGGGCATAAGGAATAATACAGTAGGAACAGAACTGCTCACAGCCTTCCTGGATTTTTAAATAGGCCCGGGCCCTTTCAATAATTTTTTCCAGGGGAATATCCTCAAAAACTTTTTGTTCTTTAATATCTTTAACCAGCGTAAGGGGACTTTCCCTATCACCTAATTCTTCTACCAGGTCTACGATCCTTCCTCTTTCACTGGTCCCCACCACCAGGTTCACCCCGGGTATCTGGGTTACTTCCCCCGGCGAAGTTTGGGCATAACAGCCCGTGACCACGATTTTCGCCTGGGGATTGGCTTTGACAGCTTTTCTTATCATCTGACGCGATTTACGGTCACCTAAATGGGTCACCGTGCAGGTATTGATGACATAAACATCGGCAGGCTCTTCAAAGTCCACCACTTCATAGCCGCGACTTTTAAACATCCCCGTGAGAGCCTCTGTTTCGTTCTGGTTGACTTTGCAGCCCAAGGTATAAAACGCCACTCTACCTTTCATCTTCATACCCCCAGGTCACCCCACTGGTACATTACGGCACTGACCACAGCTAATCCGGCAGTTTCCGTCCGTAGTATCCGGGGGCCTAAGGATACTGTAACAGCACCAGAGGCCCTGGCTAAAGCCACTTCCTTTGGGGATAACCCCCCCTCCGGACCAATGATGATATATACGGGTCTAGGGGAAGGCGTTTCTAGTAAAACCTTTTTCAGTGACGCACCTCCCTCTTCCCAGGGCAAAAGAAGGAGGGCTCCCGCAGGAACTTCGGCTAAAAACATCTCCAGGGAACGGGGCTGCAACACCTCTGGGATCAGAGATCTCCGTGATTGTTTCACTGCTTCAATAGCAATTTTCTGCCAGCGCTCCCGCTTCTCTTTTTTCTTTTTTTCATCCAGTTTGACAATACTGCGTTCCAGTTCTAAAGGAATAATTCCCCGCACCCCCAGTTCTGTGGCCTTTTGAATAATTAGTTCCATTTTATCTCCTTTGGGCAGTCCCTGGGCTAACCAGACTTCCAGGCTGCTCTCCCTGGGTAAGAAACTGGAGGAGGTAAGGGAGACATGGGCCTCTCTCTCCTTGAGGGTTTTAATAACCCCCTCATATTCCCAACCGGCCCCATCGAAAACAACAACAGGGTCACCAGAAGCCAGGCGCAGGACCCTGGCCAGGTGCTTATATTCCTCCCCACGAATGATGGCCATATTATTGTCGATCTGTTCCCCGGGTACATAAAACCTGTGCACGCTTAACACATCCTCTAAAGAGTAGCTGCCCGCCACCCGCTACCAGCTACCCGAAAATATCCTGCTAATTCTGATATCGGGAATCGGGAAACGGGGAGCGTCAGTCACTACCAACTAACAACTATCAACTACCAACTTATAAAAGCTTCCACACCAGGACCACCCAGTCTTCCTGGAAAGCTTCCTCTACAAGTTCAAAGCCCAGGTTGAGGCCCGTCTGGACCACATCATCCCTCCGTTCACTGATAATCCCGGAGGTGATAAAAATACCACCTTCTTTGAGGTTAGTTTTTGCCTGGGGAAACAATTTAATAATAATATCGGCGATAATATTGGCTACGATAAGATCAGCCCTCTCGTTAATACCGGTGAGAAGATCATTGACCTGGACTTGAATCTTATCGTCCAGGTTATTTTTCTTGATATTTTCAGCGGCGACTTTGACGGCAGCGGGATCATAATCAAAGGCTTTGACCTGGCTGGCCCCCAAACGGGCGGCCGTCATGGCCAAAATACCGGTCCCTGTCCCCACATCCAGGACTTTATCATCTTTTTTTACAAATTGCTCCAGGAACCTCACACACATGGCAGTGGTGGCATGAGTACCTGTGCCAAAGGCCATCCCTGGGTCAAGGTTCAGCACAATGTCCTTATCCGAGGCAACATAACATTCCCAGGAAGGACAAACTACCACCCGTTCTCCTATTTTGACCGGTTTGAAATAAGCCTTCCAGGAATTGGCCCAGTCTTCCTCGTTTAAAGAGGAAATGATAATCTCGGGCAGGGGCTGGTCCAAACGACTCATGACCTCCGCCACTTCCGCCCTGAGTTCCTCCAGTTTTCTGGGCAGCCTGTCATCAACGGGCAAATACCCTTTTACCAGAGTCAAGGATCTATTGAAGATGTCTTCGGGCAGCTCATAGGCATCCCATTGACCGCTTCCGGCCATGGCCTTCACCAGTTCAGGATCTTCGATGACTACACCGCCCGATCCAAGTTCATAGAAAATATCTGAAATAGCCTCTACTGCCTCGGGCACAGTACTAATACTTATTTCTTGCCACTCCATCCATATCCTCCTAACCCTTTAGAGAATCCCAAAGCCGCTCAAAGATCCCTTTTTCCTTGCCTTTTTCCTGGGGCCTGTAATTTTCTTCACCGCTTACTTTGGCAAATTCCCGGAGTAACTTTTTCTGATCCTCAGAAAGTTTGGTAGGAGTAACCACTACCACTTTCACATGCTGGTCTCCGCGGCCACTGCCCTTCAGATGGGGTATACCCTGACCACGGAGGCGGAAAATAGTACCGGTTTGGGTCCCTTCGGGAATTCTCAGGGTAGCTTTCCCTTCCAGGGTAGGCACTTTAATTTCATCACCCAGGGCTGCCTGTACGAAAGTAATAGGCATTTCCAAATATATATCGTCCCCATGTCTTTCAAAGATCTCATGGGGTTTTACCTCGATATAGACATAGAGGTCCCCGGGCGGCCCGCCCCTAAGCCCCGCCTCGCCTTCACCGGCCAGGCGAATGCGTGAACCTGTATCCACACCGGCAGGAATCTTGATGTGAAGTTTACGTGTTCTGCGTACCTTACCTTTACCATGGCATTGGGGACAGGGTGTAGTAATCACTTTGCCTTCTCCGCCGCATTCGGGACAAGTCTTGATGGTCTGGAAATGACCCAGCATGGTTTTTTGGGTATAGCGCACCTGACCTGTACCCTGGCACTTGGGGCAAGTAGCCGGGCGAGTTCCGGGTTTGGCTCCGGTGCCTTCACAGGTAGGACAATTTTCTAACCTGGGTAATTCAATATCCTTCTCCACACCAAAGGCGGCCTCTTCAAAAGTTAATACCAGATCGAGGCGTAAATCGGAACCGACCTGGGGCCCACGGTTGGTTCTTTGGCCCGCTCCTCCAAAGAACATATCAAAAATATCGCCAAATCCGGCAAAATCACCGGCTCCGCCAAAGCCACCAAAGCCGCCAAAGCCATTGGGATCAGTACCTGCATGACCAAACTGGTCATAGCGTGCCCGCTTTTCAGGGTCACTTAAGACCTCATAAGCTTCATTGATTTCCTTAAATTTTTCCTCAGCAGTTTTGTCGCCCGGGTTTACATCAGGGTGATACTGCCGGGCCAATTTCCTGTATGCTTTCTTTATTTCCGTCTCAGAGGCATTTCTTTCTACGCCTAATACCTCATAATAGTCTCTTTTGGCCACCGGGTGTCACCTCCTCACTCTTTTCAACAATTTCCGCTTACCGACTTCCGCTATCCGAATTCAGTGATCGGAGTCCAGTTGATAAACTGGTTGCCGAAAGGTTAAGCAAGAAAGAGGGCTCACGCTAAGCTAATGCTTAACGGGAGCCTCTTTTTATATTGTTCTTGGGCAGGTATATTGGGAAGTCGAGAAGCGGGGCTCGGGGGGGGGCGAAAGCAACACAGCTATATTTGCTATATTTTATTTATCGTCCTTGATTTCGTAATCCGCATCCACTACATTATCCTGGTTCTTGCCAGCTCCATCCTTGGGTCCTTCCCCACCAGGGGCTCCGGCACCGGTATTCTGGTACATTTTGGCAGTAAGCTGGTACAAGACGTTGGTAAGGGCTTCAATCTTTCCTTTGATTTCTTCTATATTATTGCCCTGTATGGCGTTCTTCAAGGCTTCCTTAGCTTCATTAATTTTATCTACTTCCCCTTTGTCGACCTTATCCCCTGCTTCTTTCAGAGTTTTTTCCGTCTGATAAATGAGGTTATCAGCCTGGTTCCTGATTTCCGCCTCTTCTTTACGTTTCTTATCCTCGGCAGCGTTCTTCTCTGCTTCTTTGATCATTCTTTCGATTTCCTCTTTGGAAAGGCCGCTGGAGGCGGTAATGGTAATCTTCTGTTCCTTACCTGTTCCCAGATCTTTGGCTGATACGTTTACGATACCGTTGGCATCAATGTCGAATTTAACTTCGATCTGGGGCACACCCCTGGGGGCAGGAGGAATACCGGTAAGCTGGAAACGGCCCAGGGTTTTGTTGTAAGCCGCCATTTCTCTCTCGCCTTGCAAAACGTGGATTTCTACAGTTGTCTGGTTATCGGCGGCTGTAGAGAAAATTTGACTCTTAGAAGTAGGAATTGTGGTGTTGCGCTCAATCAAGCGGGTAAATACCCCGCCCAGGGTCTCAATCCCCAGGGAAAGAGGTGTAACATCCAGGAGCAGGACATCTTTTACTTCCCCGGCCAGTACCCCTGCCTGGATAGCGGCACCGATAGCCACACATTCGTCAGGGTTGATCCCCTTAAAGGGTTCCTTGCCCAGAAGATTCCTGATCGCGTCCTGCACGGCGGGGATCCTGGTGGAGCCCCCTACCAGGAGGACCTTATCGATATCTTTGACATCCAGCCCGGCGTCTTTTAAAGCCTGGCGGGTGGGACCCATGGTCATTTCTACCAGGTCTGCGGTGAGTTCATTGAATTTAGCCCTGGTCAGGGTTAAGTCCAAATGCTGGGGCCCTTCTGCCGTAGCGGTAATAAAGGGCAGATTGATATTTGTGGTAAGTACGGACGACAATTCATGCTTGGCTTTTTCGGCAGCCTCCTTCAGGCGCTGCAAAGCCATCCTGTCCGACTTTAGGTCAATGCCTGTCTGTTTTTTAAACTCTTCCACCATCCAGTTAATGATACGCTCATCAAAGTCATCACCACCCAGGCGGTTATTACCGCTGGTGGCTTTTACTTCAAAAACACCATCACCCAGTTCCAGGATGGACACGTCAAAAGTACCGCCCCCTAAGTCATAGACCAGGATCGTCTGGTCTTCTTCTTTGTCGAGACCATAAGCCAGGGCTGCGGCAGTGGGTTCGTTGATAATCCGTAAAACTTCCAAACCGGCAATACGCCCGGCATCGCGGGTAGCCTGGCGCTGGCTGTCAGTGAAGTAAGCCGGCACCGTAATGACAGCCTGGGTGACTTTTGTTCCTAAGTAACTTTCCGCATCAGCTTTCAGTTTTTGCAGAATCATGGCCGATATTTCCTGGGGTGTATATTCCTTATCGTCAATACGGACTTTGTGGTCAGTACCCATATGACGTTTAATGGAGATAATGGTACGGTCAGGGTTAGTAATGGCCTGGCGCTTGGCCACCTGGCCTACAAGTCTCTCACCCGATTTAGAAAAGGCTACTACAGAAGGAGTGGTCCTGTTTCCTTCCGCGTTAGGAATAACGACAGCCTCTCCACCTTCCATAACGGCTACACAAGAATTGGTAGTACCTAAATCAATGCCTATCACTTTGCCCATATTTTTCTTCCTCCTTTAAAGTTACATGTTTTTTGCAACTTTAACCATGGTTGGTCTAATGACTTTATCCTTAAAACGGTAGCCTTTGCGCAGCTCCTCTACAATTAAATTATCCTCCTGTCCCTCTTCCACGGGGACCTGCATAATGGCTTCATGAAGCAGGGGATCAAAAATCTGGCCCAAAGCCTCAATAGGCTGTAGGCCTTCCCGCTGGAGAACATCCATGAGCTGCCGGTAAATCATGTTAATGCCTGCAATAAGACTCTGTTGGTCGTCTACCTGTTGTTCCATGGAACTCAGGGCACGCTCCAGGTTATCAACGACAGGCAGGAGATTCATGACGACACCTTGAGAAGCATATTGGAACCATTCCTCTTTTTCTTTATTGGTGCGCTTGCGGTAGTTGTCAAAATCAGCATGAAGCCTCAGGATGCGCTCCTTTAATTCTTCTACCTCTGCACATTTTTGGGCCAGCTGAATTTCTAATTCATTATCCGGTTTTTCCTCGGATTCTGTTTCAACGTTTTCCATTTCTTCAGCCAGTTTCACTTCGCCACCGGCTGTTTCCTCAGGATTTGGCCTTTCTTTTTCCACTTCATTCACCACCTATGTAAGATCTTCGTCTTTAATTCCATTGTTTAACTTTGTTTCTTTCTTTTTAATGATGGTATCAATGCGTAAGATGGCCTCTGCCACCTCACCAGCAGCCTTAAGGGCATGTTTTTTGACCAAGGCGGGATCAAATACACCGATTTGGCACATATCCCTTACTTCCCCGGTATCACAGTCAATACCTAAAGAATCCAGGCCGCTTTCGGCCTGGGCTGCCGTCACATCCCCCAGTTTCTCCAGGGGATTGAAACCAGCGTTAAGGACAATTTGGGAAAAAGGCTTCTTTAAGGCCGCAATCACACAATCCAGACCATAGGCCGCCATGCCCCTTACATCTTTGCGAGCCTCCTCGATGTGCCGGGCAATAGCCAGTTCAATGGAGCCCCCTCCCGGGACAATACCACCTTTGACAGCGGCCTGTATGGCGGAAGCGGCATCCTTGGCGATACGTTCCCGCTCGCCCACAACCTCTTCCGTAGAAGCACCTACCAGGATAGTAGCTTCGGCTTTACCTCCACCGCCCAGGAGACGCACGTGCTCCAGTTTTTCATCCAGGAAAGCTTCCCGGGCACTGCCAAGGTATTTTTCCAGCTCACTTAATTCTTTCTTCAAACCTGTTCTCTTAAGCATCTTGGCTCCGGTATGCTCGCTGGCCCGGCGCAGTTCCCTGTTGGAAACTCGCTGCAAGACCATCACCTGGTGATCGGTAAGAAACTCTTCTGCAGCAGCATCTACTCCCCGGTCCACGAGAACCAGGTTGACACCGGCTTCTACAATTTTTTTGATATTGTTCCTGAACTCTTCCTGCAGGGCCAGATACCGGGTAAAACCAGCCTCCGTTGCCAGAGCTTCATCCTCAACCTCCTCAGGTTCCAGGGCGTCATCAATAACCAGGACCTTTACAGGCCCCAGTTTTTTGGGCATTTCTGTATTCATAGGTTCCTTATTAATGATCACTCCGGGGACCACCTGATTCTCCGCACCTTCTTCGGCACGAATGATTTCCGCCAATTTAAAGGAAGGATCGAGGAGCTTTTCCTGACCCATCAAAACTGCTGCCTGCACCACAAGTTCGGCAATATCCTCGTTCTCCCGGCCTGCCACTAGGGCCACCTGCTTTAAAAGGGGATCCTGGATGTCCTTAATGGGAATGGTTTTTGTCTCCAGGACAGAGAGAGCTTTTTTGACACCAATGCGTAATCCCTCGATGACTTTGGCTACGGGTACGCCTTTTAAAACCTGGGCCACACCCTCGCTGACCAGGGCTCCGGCCATAATGGTGGCAGTCGTAGTGCCATCGCCAATTTCCTCCTGCTGGGCCTTGGCAATCTTAATCAACATCTTAGCCGCCGGGTGGTTGACATCCATCATATCCAGGATGGTTACGCCGTCATTGGTGATAACCACATCACCAAACTGGTCTACCAGCATGGTATCCAGCCCTTTGGGACCAATGGTCCCTTCTACAGCCTGGGCAATAGCCCTGATGGCATTGGCATTGGTCATCAGGGCCGCCAGTCTTTCATCTACCTCAGAGTTTTGCGTTACTTGTTGTTTTACACTCATTAGGAAACCTCCGGTACCACTTATAGCCTTGTGATGGCTTTCGATAAAGCTTCTGTGATATATTCCAGGATGCTCACAGCTTTGGAATATTCCATACGGGTAGGCCCCAGCACACCTAAAGTCCCAATTACCCGCCCGTTTACCTGGTAAGTCGCTGTAATCAGACTGCAGTTTTTCATGCTCTGGTGGATATTTTCGGAACCAATCTTCACCGTTATCCCCGCCTCTGGGGCAGGATGCAATACCTCTTTAATGGCAGATTCCTGCTCCAGGAGTTCCAGGAGACTTTTTACTTTTTCAATGTCTTTAAATTCAGGCTGATTAAGGATGTTCAAGGTTCCACCCAGATAGACCTTATTCTCTCCTTCAATGGTAATAGCATTTTCTACCAGTTCAATCACACTGTTCAACAGCTTTTTCTGGTAAAGCAGTTCATGATAGATCGTTTGCAGAATGGTGGGACGCCATTGCTCTACGGGTAGACCATACAGCTGTTCATTGAGCACCCGGGAGATAGCCGTAAAGTCTTCATTATTTATACCGCTGGGAACATCGATGACCTTATGTTCCACGTGGCCGTTATCAAGAACGATCACCACAACAGCTTTATTGTCGTCAATGGGTAAGATCTGCAAGTGCCGCAGGGCATTCCTTCCTAAAGAAGGAGCCAGGATAAGGGCGGTATAACTGGTCAGCTGGGACAGCAGTTTGCCGGAAATCTGAATCAGTGCCTCTGTTTCCCGCATCCTTACCATCATGGCTTTGCTAATCATGTCTTTGATATCTTTATCCAGGGGTTCTTTTTCCATCAGGCAGTCCACATAATACCTGTAACCAGACTGCGAAGGTATTCTGCCTGCAGAAGTATGGGGCTGTTCAATTAAACCCAGTTCTTCCAAATCAGCCATTTCATTTCTTACCGTAGCAGGACTTACACCTAGGTTATATTTTCGGGAAATAGTACGGGAGCCAACAGGTTCTGCGGTAGCAATGTAATCTAGGATGATCGCCTGCAAAACCTTCTGTTTTCTTTCATCCATTTTCATGCTATACCACCCTTGTTAGCACTCCCCTCTATCGAGTGCTAAAGTTTTCTATTTTAACATATCACTTGCCCTTTTTTTTGTCAACGCTTGCCTGTCCTCGTGCTGTTATGCACTTTGATCTACGTTAACCGGTTAACAGTTAACCGTTAACTGTACATGATTCTAAAAAAATCAAGTAGCGAGTATCGAGTGAAGGGGCACCAGGTACTGTGTAGCGGTCACCAGACTCTGTAACTTGTACCTTAATCATATAAGCAGTCACTTTTAACCGGTCACAGTTCACGGTTTACGGTTCACTGTTCACGAATGTCGGAAGCACCACAGGCACAAGTCTCGCTACGTCGCTACGCTCCTAGTCCCGCTATGTCGGATAGCGGATAACGGAAAGTCGTATTAAGGAAGAAATTCCTGAAACACCTCATTGGCCAGGTACAGCCCCTGCCGGGTTAAAGCCACATGGGATGAGGTATTGAGCAAATATCCCCGCTTAACCAATTTATCTATGGTGTTCCCGAAACATTCTTCAATTGTTATATGATACCTGGCTAAAAAGCGTTCCTTTTCCACACCTTTGATAAGTCTTAGCCCCAGAAACATGGTCTCGCTTCTCGCCATCTCCTCCGTAATTATTTCCTCTTCAGCAACAGGCTTTTGGTCAGCGTAAACTGCCTTTACATAATCCTGCAGGGCGGAAAGGTTTTTATAGCGTATTCCCTGAAGATACCCCGCTGCCCCTGCACCCAGTCCCAGATATTCTTCATTGCGCCAGTAAACCTGATTATGGATGCTTTCTTTCCCCGGTAGAGCAAAATTGCTCACTTCGTAGTGATGGTAACCGGCATCAGTTAACTGATGAATAGCCTCTTCATACATGGCTAAGGCCAGTTCATTATCAAATTCCTGTATGATTTTACGCCGGAGCATAGCATAAAAAGGAGTTCCTTCTTCTATATGGAGCTGGTACAAGGAAATATGTTCCGGTTTTAATTCTGTCACCTTGCGCAGGTTTTCTTTCCATCCGGCCAGCGATTGTCCTGGCAGGCCGTACATCAGATCCAGATTAATATTATCAAATCCTGCCTCCCTGGCCAGACTGTAACTATTATACACTTCTTGCGGGGTGTGTATACGCCCCAGCCTGTTTAAATCAGCTTGGGAAAAGCTTTGCACCCCCAGGGAGAGGCGGTTGCACCGGCTCTCCAGAAGGACCAGGAGTTTTTCCTTATCAATAGTACCGGGATTAGCCTCAACAGTACACTCCAGAGGGTGCTGAAAAATGAAAAAGTCCTGTAAAAAGGAAAAGAGAAGGTAGAGCTGCCTGCCGGACAGACAGGTAGGCGTTCCTCCTCCAATATAGAGACTCTTGAACTTTTCTCCCGGGAAAAGATTCCTGTAGATTAGAGCTTCTTTACCCAGGGCCTGCAGGTAGGTCTCCTTATCCCCATCCCCTCTGCCGGGATAAGAGGTGAAATCACAATAATGGCATTTGACTTCACAGAAAGGGATGTGTACATAAAGAGCGCGGTCCATCTACCCACCTACTTCTCATCAAGACTTAAGACGGCCATGAAGGCTTCCTGGGGTATTTCCACATTGCCCACCTGCTTCATGCGCTTTTTCCCTTCTTTTTGTTTTTCCAGGAGTTTACGTTTACGGGTAATATCTCCTCCGTAACACTTGTCCAGGACGTTCTTCCGCATGGCTTTAATAGTTTCCCTGGCAATGATCTTATTGCCGATGGCGGCCTGGATAGGTACTTCAAACATCTGCCGGGGGATAATTTCCCGCAGTTTCTCCGTTAAGGCCCGCCCCCGGGTGTAAGCCCGGTCACGGTGGACGATAAAGGAGAGAGCATCCACGATTTCCCCGTTTACCAGGACATCCAGTTTAACCAGATCGGATTCTTTATAGCCTGTCACTTCGTAATCCAAAGAGGCATAGCCCCGGGTACGGGACTTTAACTGGTCAAAGAAATCGTAAACAATCTCACTTAAAGGCAGGTCATACTTGAGCATAACCCGGCTCGCCGAAAGATAATCCATGGTCAGGAAAGTTCCCCGTTTTTCCTGGGCCAATTCCATAACTGGTCCCACATAATCGGTAGGAACCATAATGGTAGCCGTGACATAGGGTTCGGAAATGGATTCAATTTGCTGGACAGGAGGCAGTTTCGTGGGATTATCGATTTCTATCAGCTCACCATTGGTTTTAAGAACCCTGTAGATAACACTGGGGGCTGTGGTTAAGAGGTTTAAGTTATATTCCCGCTCCAGCCGTTCTTGGATAATCTCCATATGCAGGAGTCCCAAAAAACCACAGCGAAAACCAAAACCCAAGGCAACAGAAGTTTCCGGTTCATATATCAAAGAAGCGTCATTGAGTTTTAGCTTTTCCAGGGCATCACGGAGGTTTTCGTAATCACCGGTATCAACAGGATACAAGCCACAGAAAACCATGGGTGTTACCTTACGATAGCCCGGTAATGGTTCTGAGGCAGGATTTTCCGCATCAGTAATGGTATCACCCACCCTGGTATCTTTCACGTTTTTAATACTAGCCGCCATAAAACCGACTGTACCGGTAGTCAATTCATCCACTATCCGCATGGCTGGCGTAAAGACACCAACTTCTGTCACTTCAAATTCCTTCCCTGTAGACATCATTTTAATCTTCATGCCTTTTTTAATTGAACCGTCAACAACCCGTAAATAGGAGATGGCTCCCTTATAGGGATCAAAGTGGGAATCAAAAATCAAGGCCTTTAAAGGAGCCTTGGAATCACCTTTGGGAGGGGGAACTTTTTTAATGACCGCCTCTAAAATTTCAGGTATGCCAATTCCCTCCTTGGCTGAGGCCAGAATGGCTTCGCTGCAGTCCAGACCGATGATTTCTTCGATTTCTTTCTTCACCCGGTCCGGTTCGGCGCTGGGTAGATCTATTTTGTTAATTACTGGTATAATTTCCAAATCATGTTCCAGGGCTAAATAAACATTAGCCAGGGTTTGGGCCTCAATACCCTGGGCGGCATCTACAACCAGGATAGCCCCTTCACAGGCAGCCAGGCTGCGGGAAACTTCATAAGTAAAGTCCACATGGCCCGGAGTATCAATAAGGTTCAAGAGGTATTCCTTACCATCGGAACTCACATACTTCATGCGTACAGCCTGGAGTTTAATGGTAATGCCTCTTTCCCGTTCCAGCTCCATTTGATCCAGAACCTGGTCCGTCATTTCCCGGGCGGAAAGAGCCCCTGTATATTCTAATATACGATCTGCCAGAGTCGATTTGCCATGGTCAATATGGGCGATGATACAAAAATTACGTATATGCTCCTGACTCATGTTTCCTCCTTGTGTTGGTTGGTAGTTGGTAGTTGATAGTTGGTAGTGATCTATAACGTGATCCGTCAACAATTAACAGTTACCGTTAACCGTAAATATTCTCGATAATATGTTAATTAGACCTAGAATCATTCTAAAACACGGTTCACGGTTCACGAATATGCGAAATCGGAAGTGGAATATCTAAAATATTATAGCAATTATCCTATAGGGTAGCAACTAGCGCCGCTTCTGGAAACGCCTGAGGAATAAGGATTTGGCCAGTTCTCCTTCTTCCATTTTCAGGAGCAGTACCAGAGAAGTAAAGACAAGAACACCAATGCTGACCCCAACCCCCACCTGCAGCAGCTGGCCGAATTTTGTTGTTGTCCCCACTAAAATTTCTGTAAACCAGGCCCCTAAATAGGCTAAAACACCCATGACCAGGGAGACAAGCAGAGTCTTGCTAAAGGAAGCCAGGATTCTTTTTCCGTCAATTCCTCCGATTTTCTGCCTTAAGATAATAAGCAGTCCAAGCAAGTTCACAATCCCCGCAATAGAATAGGCCAGGGCCAAACCGCCGTGTCCCAAGGGCTTTATCAAAAGAAAGTTCAAAGCAATATTAACCATGATGGTCAAAATCCCCACAGTGACGGGTGTCCTGGTATCCTGCAGGGAATAAAAAACTCTATTTAAAAGCTGGATGGCAGAATAAGCAAACAGGCCGATGCTATAAAACAAGAGAGCGTAGGCGGTAGCCTGGGTATCCTCCACGGTAAATCTGCCTTGCTGGAAAAGAAGACGTACAACAGGGGTTTTCAGGGCCATTAGCCCCACAGCCGCGGGTAAAGTTACAAAGATAATGGTGCGGACACCCAAAGACATGGTTTTTTTGAATTCTTCTTTCTCTCCCCGGGCGGCGTGTCCTGTTAAAGTGGGAAAGACAGCTACAGCAATGGCAATAGCAAAAACACCTATCGGCAGCTGCATAATACGCTGGGCATTTCTTAAAGCGGTAATCATCCCTTCCGGGAGACTGGAACCAAGGTTTTGGTTTACAAAAAGGTTGAAATGGGTTACAGAAAGTCCGATTAACACAGGCAGAATTAAAGTGCCTATCTTTTTAACACCGGGATGACTCATGTCGATAATAAAACGGTACCGCAAACCCAATTTTAGAAGAGCCGGCAGCTGTACAGCGAAATTTAAAGCAGCCCCAACCACCACACCTATGGCAAAACCAACTATGCCAAAGTATGGGGCCAGCAGCAGACCTACGACAATGATTCCCAGGTTATACATAACCGAGCCCACGGCAGGAGCCAGGAAATGCTGGTAGGAATTAAGAATGCCCATGGAAATACCGTTTAAGGCCATAAAGAACGTTTGTAAAAACATAATCCGGGTCATTTTTACCGTTAGATCCAAATTATCCGGGGAAAAGCCGGGAACCAGGATGTATATTAGAGTAGGGGCAAAGATAAAACCGATGGAGATTCCCACCAGCATCAGAATCATAACAATATTAAAAATTGTGCTGGCAACACGCCAGCCGTCCTCTTCTTTCTGGGTCGCCAAATAACTTGAGAATACTGGAATAAAAGCAGAGCTTAAGGCCCCTCCCACCAGCAAATAATAAAGAAAATCCGGAATAGAAAAGGCTGCATTATAGGCATCAGTGAATTTGTTCTGGCCAAAACGGGCCAAAATCACCATATCCCGCACATATCCGATAATCCGGGAAAGAACCATGGATGCCATGATGATTCCGGCGGCCCTGGCTACCTTTGTACCTGTCGACATGAAGTTAACACCTTCTACATACTCCATTTTACGCTAAATAATTCTATCGAAACTGCCTAAACTTGTCTACTACAATTTCCCTAAGGACAGTATACCCATTTAAGCCCAGGGATTTTGTATCCCCCCATAACCTGATCAGGCTATTTTGCACTACACCGGGTGCAGCTTTCAGTTTGTCATAAACCGGCAGTCCAGGAATTGTTACATTTTCCAAAGAAAAATCCAATCCAACTATTTTTAACTGGATTTTTCCCCGTTCATATTGAAAGGAAAAGATATCTTCCACAGGCCACTGGGTAATTCTTTTCATACTGTGAAAAGTTGTAAAAAGTCCCAAGCTCATGAAAACCAGGACAAACAAAGCTATCAACGCCATTTGTTTCCTGTATGAAAGCATCAGATTCCTCCTTTCCCTTCATACACTTCCCGGTTTAATCATTTCTTAAACAAAAATCCGCCACCCGTCTCCCGTTTACCGATTCCCGAAAGTGGGAATGCGATTATTTACGGGTCACGGTTAGCGGGTATCGGTCAGCGCTTTTTGAGCACCTCAGCAATCACATCCGCCATCAACTTGGCGGAGTTCCTGGCATCATCCAGGGCATTCAGGTCACTGCCAAATTCCAGTAATAAGGACCGGGGATGGAGGTGCTGATTGTAACGCCGCCCTTTTGCCAGCCGTACACCTTTGATTAAGCCTGGATACATTTCATTGGCTTTTTTCTCTATTTTTTCAGCAAAGGCCAAATTTTCCCGATAACCTGGATGCTCCGTACCTACCACAATAAGCACCTTGGCACAATCCTTATTATTGATACGGACTAAGGTACTGGAACGGGACTGTAACCCAGCATCACGATGGATATCGATGACCATCTGAATCTTAGGATTTTGTTTAAGAAGACTGTGTACTGTCCGCATGGAATTTATATAGGATTTGGTCCAGTCTGGATAATCATGGATAATATCGGTGCTGAGGGTCTTAATTTTGTGTTTGCTTTCAATAGTCTGGGCCAGGGTTTTGCTGACGGTAACTACACCACCGTTTTTTCCTTCCTGTCTGGAGACACCCTCCGAAGGACGATAAGATTCGGCATTATGAGTATTATAGATCAGAATCATGGGATCACCATTTAACTGCACAGGTGGAAAATCCCCGGGAATAGGTACCCATTCATCCAAATTATCATCCTGACCCGGCAGGTAAAAGTCTTCTTCATCCTCATCATCTGTTGTGGTATCTAAAACCGTGACTGCTGTATTACCTGTTAGAGAAGAAAAACATAATTCCCTTCCCAATATGAAAGCCGGATTACGGGAGTCGACGCCTGTGATGACCAGCATCATATGATGGAAAAAATCATCCCACTCTAAAAGAAAGCCGGAATTTTGCAAAGCCAGGGTTCCCATAGGCAGACCTTCACTTAATATTTTCCGGTGGTCTAAATCCTTTAAACCTATATAATCATAGATTTTCCCCAAAATATCCTGGGATACGGGCTTTGCACCAGTAGCAACAGGCATACTTAATGGTTCTCTGCTGGCAATGACAAGAACAGCAAGCATTGCAATCAACCCTAATAAGCAAAAGAGCCTTCGATCTCTTACAGGCTTGACCCTTAAAAACCTATGCCGAAAAAAGGATAATTTACGTCTGAAAAAAAACATACTTCCCCATCCTTTCCCTAGACTATATGAATGGGGAAGTAAGAATATGCCTTAACGTAATTCAGTGGGAACGATGGCATCAATAAGTCCTATAACCAGGGAAGCCAGTAGAGCTCCAATGATGGATACACTCATGAGTCCTGGCAGAATAAATTGGGTGAGATAAATCACTACAGCAGCGGTTAGAAATCCAATAAAACCACGGGCCTGAGGGGAAATACGTTTTCCCATGGTTTTTTCAGCAACCCAGCCAAGTATGGCAATAACTATCGCAGCAAGCAAAGCTCCCGTAAATCCCGCTACAGAAATACCAGGTAAAAGCCAGCTCACGATAAGTAAAACAAGGGCCGAAACGATAAAGCGAACAATAGCACCTATCATTTTTTCACCTCCTTTACTACTACTAGCTTAGGCCAATCATTATAAAGTTATACTATCTGTTTCAAGAGGTTCTTGCCTTTTCCAGGTAAGAATGATAAAATGTAGTTCGTGAATTTTCTATATGATAAAGGCAACCCTTAAAGGAGGTGAACTGGATATGGCCAACATCAAATCTGCATTAAAAAGAGCAAAAATAGCCCGCATTCGTACTGCCAGGAATGCTGCCTATAAATCTATGATGAAAACTGCAGTTCGCCGTTTTGAAAAAGCCCTTAAGGGAGTTGACCTCGAAGCAGCAAAAGAAACTTTGGTAAAAGCTATTCGTATCATTGACAAACTAGCAGCCAAGGGTATTATCCATAAAAATACGGCGGCCCGAAAAAAATCCCGCTTAACACGGAGATTAAATAAAACTGCAAGCTAAAAAATAAGCGTCATGATATGACGCTTATTTTTTTCAGGGATAGATTAACCCCATTATTAAGTCTTATGTACGGTTAACTGTTAACGGTTCACGTTAGTATTACTAACAACTAACAACTAGCAACTAACAACTGCTAGTTGGAACCAGTTATAAGTTTTATCACCAGGTTTTCCAGAGCAGCCTGGACAGGGGAACCGGTTTTTATGGCAAAATCCGTCTCCAGGATTATCTCCAGGATGCGCTCAAGTTCCGGGAAGGTGAAATTTCTAGCCTGTCGCAGCATTTTTCCGGTAACATAAGGATGAAGAGAAAGTTCCGCCGTAATCTGTTTTTCCGAGAATCCTCTTTGTTCCAGATCCTTCACCATTAAAATCAGCCGGAACTGTCGTGCGATCATAAACAAAATACGTACTGCCGGTTCACCTGTTACCAGGAGGTTCCTTAATTCAAAAAGAGCCTCCTCTGTTTTTTTTAGACCCAGGTTATCCACAAGATTAAAGATATTGGCTTCAATACTTTTGGTTAAGAGTTTTTCTACAACCGCCAGGGAGATGGTGCGCTCCTCTCCCGTGAAAAGGGCAAGTTTATCAAGTTCATTCTTGAGAAAGCGCAGGCTGAAACCTGCATGAAACATAATATACTCCAGGGCTTTTGGTTCCAGAACTTTACCCAGAGCTCCGGCCTGGTCCTGAAGCCAGCGGCCCAGTTCTGCCCCTTTGAGAGGAGTAAGCTCAACAACCTCTCCTTTTTTTTCTATTGCCCTGTACAGCTTCTTTCGCTTATCTGCCGTTTCTTTTAACCAAAAGACCAGGCAGGTGGAGGCTAAAGGTTCGGAGATATAGTCTAACAAGCATTTCTCGTCACCGCCTTTATCCTCCTCCTCTTTCTTTTTACTTAGAAACAAGGAAAAAGGATTCTTGACAATAACCAATCTTTTTTCAGCAAAAACCGGCAGCGTGTTGGCACGGTCAACAATCTGAAAGAGCGAAACATTCTCGCCATCAAGCTCGTCATAATTAAAATCCCCTGTCCCAGGCGCTAATAGATGTTCCTTAAAAGCTTTGATGATCAGTTCCTGCAGGTAATCTTCTTCACCATGCAGGAGATAGACAGGGGCTACCATACCGCGTTTAATACTATTAATGACACTCTGAAACAGCATGAAACCTCCTAATATGAACGATAACTCCGGTAAGAGGAGCTATAACCAAACTTGCTTCTTTTGCTTCTTCTGTAAAGAAGATAACTCCTCCACAACACTTGAAGTAAGAAAAGCCCGGCTCCCAGGTACAACATAATGCTGCTGAAGGGAATATGACGGGAAATCTCATTTTTAGCTAAAAGATCCACACGACTTATTTCCTTGCCATCCAGAGAAAAAATTAGACTGCCTACCCTTTGCCCCTGGGCTATGGGGGCTTTTAGGGGGTTCAAGACAACTTTCGTTTCAATCTTTTTATGGCCTTCTTGAGGAAGGGAAAGATGAATGGCTTCTTTAGGAATGAGCTGTAATTTTTCTTTCGGTGTAATATCGACAGTGGCTACCACTTTCTCAGGATGAGCCAGTTCAATTCCTTGAAAATTTGTAAAACCGTAATCCAGTAGTTTTTCGGCATCCTGCCAGATATTGCTGCCGCTTGCGCCTAACACCACGGCAATAAAAGTCTGACCGCCTCTGGTAGCAGAAGCCACGATGGTGGATTTAGCCTCTGTGGTGTATCCAGTTTTAATCCCGTCTGCACCGTCATAAGACCATAAAAGTTTATTGATGTTAATAAGCCTTGTCTGCCAGGCTTTGCCGTTCCAATCGAGCACTTTAGTTTTTACCATACTGCGAAAAGTCTCATTGGCCATGGCATACCGGCCTATCAAGGCCAAATCGTAGGCTGTGGTATAGTGGTTATCTTCTGATAAGCCATGGGGATTAACAAAATTACTGTTAACAGCACCTATGGCTTGGGCCTTGGTATTCATTATTTTGGCAAATTCTGCTGCAGAACCTGCCAGATATTCCCCGATGGCCAGGGCAGCATCATTGGCAGAATGGACAAGAGCTGCCAATACCAGATCCCGGAGCTTTACCTGTTCCCCGGCTTCAAGATAAACCTTAGTTCCCTCAACCAGCGGCGGATTAGGCCCCACAGTGACCATTTCATCCAGTTTGCCGCTTTCAATGGCAATAATGGCAGTAAGTATTTTGGTAGTGCTGGCCGGCTGAAGCTTTTCATCCTTGGCCATCTCATAAAGGACCTGACCACTTTGAGCATCAATGAGAACGGCACTTTTACCCGATACCTGAGGGGCGGCCGCCACCGGTACCGCCAGCATAAACAAAAGGCAAAGCACTAAAAAGAATCTTGTCTTCTGCATTTATGTAACCACCTTTTCTTCAACAGTGCTTTCCCTATTATACCATAAGTTGTCACTTTAACCGACCAGACAGATTAAGGAAATATGGTTTAGGGAATAAAAGGCCTTACCTCTATCTTCCCGCCTTTACTCCAAGTAATGACAGCACCCTTATCCCTAGTGAGGTAAAAAGGGATTCCCCGTTCCGCAAAATAGCCCCTCACCCTGGGGTGAGGATGGTTAAATTTATTAATACCCGCCGAGATAATGACTGCCTGGGGATTTACCCGCTGGTAAAAAGCTTCATTGTATGAGGAAATACTCCCGTGATGGGGCAATTTCAGGATATCAGCCTGTAAGTCCTGCTTGAAAGCCAATAGATGCTCTATGGCTTCTTTCTCTATGTCCCCGGTAAAGAGCCATTCAGCCTCGTTATAAACCATTTTTAATACCAGGGATTTATTGTTACCCTGCCATACCTTTTCCCCGCCGGGATGCAACACTTCTAAACGTACCCGGTCATCTACCTGTACATGTTGACCGGCTGTAACCACCTGCACGGGTATATTTCGTTGTCGGGCCATTTGAAGCAGGGTTTCTTCCACTTTGTTCCCCTTCTCCAGGGGTGGTACAAGAATTTGCCCCACAGTAAAATAGGGGATTACCTCCAGGAGTCCTTCGCTGTGATCAAGATCGGAGTGGGACATAATCAAAAAATCAATCTTCCATAATCCCTGCCGCCTCAGGAAAGGTTTTAAAACCTGCCTGCCCACGGAATAATCTGAACCTGGTGTTCCGCCACCATCCAGGAGAATGGTTTTTCCCCGGGGAGTTTTGATGAAAATGCTATCCCCCTGCCCCACATCCAGAAAAACCACCTGGGTTATACCCGGACGGGGCCACAGGAAACAGGTCATCCCTGTAATGATAAATGCTGCAAGAATTCTTTGCCGGTAAACCGGCGGGAAAAGGCGCCGCCAGTAAGGGATAAAATTATACAGATGCGGAGCCAGAAAAAGGAAGACATAAAGAATAACAACGAGAACAAGAGGAGGAGTAGGTACAATGAGACCCGTCCATTCCTGCCGGCCCCACCAGAGAATGAATTCACTTAAAGCATAGAGCAGGCCGCCAGCCCCTAGGAAAAAGGGATTGCTCAAAGGAGGCCAGACAAAGTAGAGGATACTTCCTATCATGGCCAGACCTACAATGATCCCGCTGACACCTACGGCAATAATGTTCAGAAAGGGAGCCACCAGGGATATCTGGTTAAAATAGTATGCGCCCAGGGGTATCCCGGCTAGCTGGGCCGCAACCGCAGGTGCCAGGATTTTAGAAAGCCCCAGATTTCTCAGCCAGGGAGTCAGGTAGATGAGGCCTGCCGTTGTTACAAAGGAGAGTTGAAAACCCCTTTGTAACAGTTCCCCCGGGTTTATCATCAGAATGATCAGGGCAGCCAGGGCTAAGGTAGTAGAAAGATCCTGTTTCTTCCCCAAGGCTAAAGCCGCTAAACCAACCAGAGCCATGACGCTGGCCCTTACAATGGAGGCTGTCCAGCCTACCAGGAAAAAATAAACGGTTAAACATCCTAACCCAAGCAGCAGGCGAAAAAGGGGCCGTACCTCCCAAAAGGAGAGGAAGGCCCAGAGCATGCCCAATACAAAACCCACATGCAGACCCGACACGGCAAAGAGGTGGACCACCCCCACCCGCTGGTAAGCCTCATAATCTGTGTCGGGGATACCGCTTTTATCACCGAATAAGACCCCTAACAAAAGGCCCCGTTCTTTAGCAGGAATGATGTGGGTCAAATGGGATGCGATTTTTTCCCGTCCCCGGGCCAGCCAGGTTTTTATCCCCCCATCTTGGCCGGTTACTATTAAACCAGCAGTCTCATCAGCGGTCACCTGGTAAAACACCTGGCTGTTGGCCAGGTATTGACGATAATCAAATTCTCCCGGATTACGGGCCTGACGGGGCAAAGAAAGTTTCCCCCGAAAGGCGATTACCGTGCCCGGAAGAACATGGTTTCCTTCCTTTCCCCGTACTAAAACCCTGATTCCCCCCGGCAGTTCTTGATGGCCCCGGGATAACCCCTGGAGGTCCACTATGAAAGAGAAACCGGCGGCTCCGGCCCTGGGATAAGAAACCACCGTTCCCCGGCCCTCTACAATTTCATCAAGCCAGGGTTGATAAATATCAGGGAGAAGACAATGAAGGTTATACCATAGTGCGCCTAAAAAAAAGACACACATAAGTAACAGAACACCGTGCAGTTTTCCTTCCCTCACAAAATAGATTACATTTACCAGAAAGGCTATGCCCGCTAAAATTAACCACCATAAGTTTCCTGGAATGTAAAAACCCAAGATAATCCCCAAAGCAAAAAAACAAGTCAGTACCAGAAGGGGACGCTGGCTTATGTGCAAACTCCTGCCGGTCATAGCCTATTTTACCGTAATAAGGTGTTTGAATTTCTGCAGCGTTGAAGGGCCAATGCCAGATACCTTGGTAATATCTTCCACAGCCGCGAAATTACCATGATTCTCGCGGTAATCGATAATCCGCTGGGCTAAAGCGGGGCCAATACCTGGTAAAGAATCCAGTTCCTTTAACCCTGCCGTATTAATATTGATGAGACCATCACCCTGTCTCCCAGCATTTTGAGGTATACTGGCTCCCTTTGTTGACTCTCCTTTAAAGGGCACAAAAATTTGCTTCCCGTCCTGAAGCGGGGCTGCCAAATTTATTAAAGTAGTATCAGCCTCTGGCAAAAGAGAGGCTAACTGGATGAGGTCATGAATCCGTTTCCCTTCTTCCAGAGTATAGACTCCAGGGTTAGCCACAGCTCCTACTACATGTACCGTCAAGGTTTTAGGAGCCTGCACAACAGGCTTCTGTTCCACCTGCAGCGCTGCTTTCTCCATCATCACTGAAGTCAGGCGGCTTTCCTGATATTTTACACCGGCAAAGAAAACCATCACCCCAAGAGTCAGTAAGATGAGGACCTGGGCTTTTTTAGAAAGACTGTCCCACATGACTTAACACCTCGACAAATATATGTAACAATTACCAGTTTTCGCCATGGTCCGGTATTTTCCTGCTCTCATTTACCAAACCCTTCATTTGTTCTGCATATTTTTATGGAGAAAATTGATTACAATATTGGCAAATAACTCGGGTTCCTCAAAATAACAGGTATGACCCCTACCTCTTATAATATGTACCTCACGCCGGGGTAAAACTGCTGCAAGGCGGCTTGCATACTCAACAGGTACAACCTTATCCTCCTCACCCCAGACGATTAATACGGGAATATGCACCTTATATACAACATGGAGATAATTGTCCACTTCAGCCGGTGCGATAACCACCAACCCCGACAGTTTATGATCACCCTTAATAGCCCTCTCCAGAGCGATCTTACCCCCAAAGGAAGGGCCAACCAGATAGTAGCTCTCCAGATTGAGTTTTGCCTCCACTTCTGTAAAAAAGTCAGAAAATAAAAGTCCATTCAGTTCATCGGATTGACCGTATCCCGGAAGATCCAGGGCTATAACCCGGTGACCCAGAACGGCAAGTTTGTCAATGACCTTCTGCCCTAACCAGTCCTGGGAGGTAAAACGTTTACCATGTAGAAAAAGAACAGGTGTTTTCGCCCCCTCTATCTCCCGGTAGAAAACTTTTCTATCACCCAGGTTAAGCGTTTTTTCCTGCAATTACCTTTCCCCCTTCCGTAGCCGCCTCTGTACTACTGTGAACCAGTTGAGGTTTATTTATACAGTTACCTTCTCGTCCTGAATCCCTACGCTCACGAAGTGATACCATAGCTACTCCTAGCAATATCAGTAGTCCTACCAGGAAAAAGTTCCAGGTTAAGCTTTCCTTGAGAATCAACCACCCTAAAAAAATGCCAACCACAGGCTGAAAGAAGAAAAACAAGGCCCCTATCCCCGCTTCCATTCGTTTCATCCCTTTGTTCCAGAGGAAAAAGGCGATAGCGGTAGAAACAATCCCTAAATAAAGAACACCTGAGCCAAGTACAGGATTAAGGATAGTTTTAAAGCTAAAGCCTTTACTTAGACTTTCCCAGATCATGACGGGAGTAGTAAAAAGAATGGCAAAAAAGATGGCGTAAGTGGTTATGGTTAGAACCGGCAGTTCCTGGGCTGACTTCTTGGCATAGACAGAAAGGAGAGCCCAGGTAAGAGTCGCAAAGATCAAAAAGGCATTACCCAGGCTATTACCCTTGTCTCCCTCGAATCCCACCACCACGATGACACCTAAAGTAGCTATGCCGCCCCAGATACTGGCGGCACCCGTGAGAGCAAGCATACCAATATATTTTTCATCCCTATCTCCTTCCTAGACAAAGATTATACATGCAAGACCCAGTCTCCAGCAACCCAGGTTATATGTTGATATGTTTTGATAAAAAACAGCCCCAAAAGCTAATTACGAAATAGATACACCTGTAAGGTTGACCAGGAATAGTAGAGCTATCTGGAGGGCTAAGAACAATTCTTGATGAAATGTCTTCACTTACCCATGCTTCCTTCTTTACACATATTTCATAGTTTATATAAGATTGTTCGAGAACATTTCAATTGATAAATCTTTAATAATTTCATCTTTTAGCGCTTTGGCCAATAAATCATGCTGTTTTAGGAAATCCGGGATTACCGGCACTTTTTGCGGCTTGTTTCTTGCAATATTTTTACTGATTTCGGCTACAAACTCTTCAAAGGTATAAATCTTAAATCTCTCCAATTCCAACACTTTGGCTATCTCTTCATACAAAGCGATAATCAGATCCTCATAACCCTTGGTCTGTATAGCTAAGAGACCGGCAAGTTTAGGGAGAATAAAATCAAAAAGCATCCTTTGATAGGGCATATCAGAAAAACCTAGTATCTTTCCTATTCGTAATATCTTCTCTTCACCAAGGTGAAGTAAAAAGTTGACAAAATACTTCTCATCGTTCTTAGGCATTAAATAGTAGTCGCGCCCTTTTAAACTGTTGAAAACTTTTAAAGCATCAAAATAACCTAACTTTAAATTCCTTCTGACACTGTCTTGATTAAAGTCCAGGATATTTCCCAAATCGTCAGAGGGACTTATATAGGTGATCTTTACATCTTCTTGTTTTACTTTTCGGATAATCCCCAGTCCATGGGTCCTAATGGCAATAAACTCTTTATAACCTTTATGAATCAATAAATTTACCGGCAGATTATCGTAAAAAGCCCCATCAATAAAATACTTACCGTCTATTCTTTCTAATTTGAAAAGGGGTAAATTAGCACTGGCCATAAGATAATCTATGAGTTTACCGGAAGGGATATCCTCTATAAACAGTTCCAAGGGCTTTAGATCAGATAAAGAAACAGTAACGAAACCAAAATCCATTAGAGAGGCTCTAACTTTATCTTCCTTGATGTTCTCTTCCAGGATCTGTCTCATTAAAGTCTTATCCAGCCCTTTGTTGTTCATGATATCCTTAATTTTTTTCATAAAATACTGGATGTTTTGTGGATTCAGCTGGAAATTCTTTAGTTCCTCGAGATACTCTTCATTTACATCAAATACCTTTGATGGGCTTATGTCATACCATAAGGCATAGGCCTTTTCCAGGTCACCCTGAACAATCATGGCCCCGTTGATGGCACCAATGGAAGTACCGGCTACCCCCTTTATTTCTATCCCTAATTCTCTAAGAGCCTTAACGGCACCGATTTGATAGGCCCCTTTAGCTCCACCACCCTCTAAAACTAAACCATACACCAGTTAACACCCCCGTGTTTCTCCTCTGTGCTATGGTCATTAAGAAATATAATTTCTGTGTATACAGCCGGATTCCTTCCCAAAGCCCACTTCAGATTATCTTTGCGATGCCACTTACCGGCTATTGTTTCAGGGGTCCCCCAGCTGGTTCCGTCAAAAACCTCAAAAAGGATACGGCGCTTACCTACATAGACTTTGTCTGCATTTGCATCATAATACGTTTCCACCTCAAAGAACTCGGAGATAGTTTCCAAGGAAACATAAGTCCTGTTGGCTATGATTTCTGCAGGTCTTTTCAACTCTATTGCTTTTCCGTTTAGGTATGCTGTTTTACCACCTACAGCGAGAATTAAATTTTTATTTTCCTTTTGGCGAAATCATATCCTCGCACCAAAGGGTTGATCCAAAAATAGGAGAGGAGCATAATGCTCCTCCCCTTTTACAGTCAGGCTGTTAAAGAATTAACTCAAACCTAAAATATTCTTCCCTAAGATCTCATTTCTTACTTCACAACTATATTAACCAGCTTACCCGGTACAGTGATTATTTTAACGATCTCTTTCCCTTCAATGGCTGCTTTGGCCTTATCCATAACCAGAACGGCTTTCTCAAGTTCAGCCCTATCTATTTGGGCGGGTACCACGAGCCGATCACGGACTTTGCCGTTAATTTGCAAAACTACCTCCACTTCGTCTGCAACTAAGGCTTGCTCATTGTAAGCGGGCCAGGACTGCTTATGAACGCTGTCCTTGTGACCCACGGCTTCCCACAATTCTTCCGTAATATGGGGAGCAAAGGGTGCCAGGAGAAGAAGAAGAGAGTCAATTGCTTCTTTTACCAATTGTAAATTCTGATTGGGCCTTTCCTTGTACTGGTAAAGCCCGTTAACCAGTTCCATAATGGCGCTAATGGCCGTATTGAAATTAAAGCGCTGTTCAATATCCTCTGTAACTTTTTTGATTGTACCGTGAATCAGACGGCGCAGGTCCTTGTCTTCGGGGGCAAGGATGTCCTGGGGCTTAATTTCTTGTAATTCCTTTTGATAATGATAGACCAGCCGCCAAACCCGGTTTAAGAAGCGATAAGACCCTTCGACGCCCTGATCACTCCACTCCAGATCACGTTCCGGAGGAGCGGCAAAAAGAATAAAGAGGCGGGCCGTGTCAGCACCATATTTCTTAATGATTTCTTCAGGACTCACCACATTGCCCTTAGATTTAGACATCTTGGAACCGTCTTTAAGTACCATGCCCTGGGTCAATAGATTCTTGAAAGGTTCCCGCTCACTAACCAAACCAAAATTACTAAGGGCTTTTGTAAAGAAGCGGGCATAGAGAAGGTGCAATATGGCGTGTTCTACCCCTCCGATATACTGATCAACGTTCATCCAGTAATCAACTTTTTCTTTGGCAAAAGCCTCTTCCGTATTTTGGGGGTCAGTATAGCGCAAGAAGTACCAGGAAGAGCAGACAAAGGTATCCATGGTATCCGTTTCCCGTTTTGCTGGACCGCCGCACTCAGGACAGGTAGTATGGAGGAATTCAGGAATATGGTTTAGCGGCGACTCACCTGTGGGACGGAATTCCACATCTAAGGGTAGGTATACGGGTAAATCTTTTTCCGGTACGGGAACGGTACCGCATTTTTCACAGTATATGATGGGAATAGGGGCCCCCCAGTAACGCTGACGGGAGATAAGCCAGTCTCTCAGGCGGAAATTTACTTTTTTCTTGCCTTTCCCTGTTTCCTCCAGGTAGTTGGCAACCCTAACCAATCCTTCTTTATTGGGCAGGCCTGTAAACTGTCCCGAGTTCACCATTATTCCGTCTTCAGTATAAGCTGTAGTCATTTCTTCCAGCTTTAATTCCTGCCCTACTGGCTCTATGACAATACGCATGGGCAAATTGTACTTCTTAGCAAAAGCGAAGTCTCTTTCGTCATGGGCCGGCACACCCATGACTGCCCCTGTCCCGTAATCTAAGAGGACATAATTAGCTACCCAGATGGGTACTCTTTCCCCATTGAGGGGATTTATCACATAGGCGCCGATAAACATACCTTCTTTTTCCGTTTCCGTGGAAGTACGCACAATTTCCGTCATCTGCTGTACATTTTTCACGAAATTTTTAACAGGCTGTTCATATTCAGTTCCGGCAATAAGCTTTTCCACCATGGGGTGTTCGGGAGCTAAAACAAGGTAAGTAACACCAAAGACAGTATCCTGCCGTGTTGTATAAACCGGTATTTTTTCTCCGGTCTTTTCCACAGTAAAGTGAATTTCAGCTCCTTCACTGCGACCAATCCAGTTTTCCTGCATGGTTCTTACTTTTTCAGGCCAACCGGGCAAATCAGCCAGACTGTCCAACAGTTCCTGGGCATAGTCGGTAATCCGGAAAAACCACTGCTCCAGAGCCTTTTTCTCCACTACTGTATCGCAACGTTCACAGGCCCCGTCTACTACCTGCTCATTGGCGAGAACAGTAGCACAGCTGGGGCACCAGTTCACATGGGCTTTTTTCTTATAGGCCAGGCCATTTTTGTAGAACTGCAGGAAAAGCCACTGGGTCCATTTATAATAATCGGGAAGGCAGGTAGTTACCTCCCTGTCCCAGTCGTAGCTAATACCCATGGATTTTAATTGGCGCCGCATGTTATTAATATTGTCCAAAGTCCATTTGGCCGGTGGAATACCGTGTTTGATAGCGGCGTTCTCCGCAGGCAGGCCAAAAGCGTCCCAACCCATGGGATGCAGAACATTATAGCCGCGCATAGTTTTAAAGCGGGCTACTACATCACCTATAGAATAGTTCCGTACATGGCCCATATGGAGGTTCCCCGAAGGATAGGGAAACATTTCCAGACAATAGTACTTTTCTTTGGCTGGATCCTGGTCCACTTTGTACATGTTACTGTCGGTCCATTTTTTTTGCCACTTCTCTTCAATTTCAGAAAAATTATAGCGTTCCTGCACGAATAATACCTCCCTAGGCTATTTAAATAAAAATTATATCAACCATGTTTTTGAATATATGTGTGGAAATGTGTGAAAACCTCTCATCCCTCAGGGAACGAGAGGTTACTTGCATAGTGGTTTCATCTTATTATAATCCGCTTAACAGCGGAATTCAAGGGATTAACGACATTTTTTGCCATGGGATGCCTGCTACTTTATTTTGCAAAGAAAACGAAAGTTGGTGAAAAAGTATACAGTTTTATTACATTCAAGATAAATTAAATATTTATACCAGAATATAGTATAATTTAGTATATACAGTAGATTTATGTCGAACGAAAGAGGTGTTGCTTATGAAAATAAGCATCGGCAAAAAAATCAGCGGCGGTTTTCTCATCATGCTTTTGCTGATAAGTATTATCGGAGGTTTTTCCTATATAAACCTTAAAGATACAAAAGCATTATTAGATGAGGTTGAGCTTTCCAACCGGCGGCTGGTACTGGAAGCAGAAATTGAAAATGAATTCAAGAGCGGTGTAGCAGCTATCCGGGCCTTTATTGCCTATGGCGACGAAAAGTATTACCAACAGGTTGAAATGGCCATGAATAACACCTTAAAACTGGAGGATGAACTCCTTAAAATAGCGAAACCTGAAAGAAAAGAGCATGTACAGGACCTTATCAAAGTTACTACTTCCTACAAAGACGGTTTACTAAAAGATCTTGCCCCCATTGCCAGGCAGCATCATCAAGCATTAGCCGAAGGTAAGTTGGAGGATGCTAAGTTATTAAAAGAAAAGACCCTCGTTATTGCTAATACCCTGATTCCTATAACAGACAAGTTATCAGCGTCTATTGAGGAATTACTCCACGAAAATGAGAAGCTTATTCTAACTCAATTAGCAAAATCACACTCGGAAGCTGATAGAGTTATATTTACAACCCTATTCATGACCGGAATTGCGGTAGTTATCGGAGGTATTCTGAGTTTCTTTTTAACAAGAATGATTCGCAATCCTATCCTGGAGATGGCCAACGTAGCAAATCAATATGCCCAAGGAGACCTGAGAGACGAAATCAGTGAAAAGACGAAAAGCAGTTCTGATGAAATTGGCATCTTGGCTCAGGCCATAAATAAAATCCAGGATAACTTCTTAGACGTTCTCTGGAAAATAAAAGATAGTTCCAATGCCATTACAACCCTATCCCAGCACGCAGCTTCGGCAGCTGAACAAACCTCCCAGGCTGCAAATAAGGTAGCTGAAACCATCACTACAGTGGCTAAAGGCGTTGAAAAACAGTTAAGCTCCGTCGATGATACCGTATCTGTCATTGAAGAAATGTCCGCGGCCATAGAGCAGGTAGCAGCCAGTGCCAACCAGTTATCCAATGTGTCCCAGAAAACCTCTGAACTGGCCAGAAATGGTGAAAAAGTTATAGAAGAAGTAAGTAAACAGATGAACACCATTGAGGCAACTTCCTCCTCAGTGGCTGAGGTAGTTTACAGGCTGGGCGAGAGTTCTAAAGAAATAGGACAGATCATTACAACCATTTCCAGTATCGCCGAACAGACCAATCTCCTGGCTCTCAATGCAGCCATTGAATCAGCCCGGGCGGGAGAACATGGCAGAGGTTTTGCTGTAGTAGCCGAAGAAGTGCGCAAACTGGCAGAGCAGTCCCAGGAAGCTGCGAAAAAAATTGCTTTACTCATCGGCGAAATACAGCAGGATACAGAAAATGCCGTCCAGTCTATGAAGAGCAGTATCCAGGTTATCAAAATCGGTACCGAGGTCAGCAACAATGCCGGAAAGACCTTTAAAGCTATTTTGGATTCTATCCAGCAGGTTATTACCCAGCTTCAGGAGATAACAGCCTCCACCCAGCAGATGGCCAGCGGCAGTGAACAAATAGTAAACGCCATCCGCAATATCGACAGCATTAGCAAAGAGATAGCGGGCGGCACCCAGACTGTTTCGGCAGCCACTCAGGAACAGGCAGCCAGCATGGAAGAACTTTCTGCTACCAGCCAGAATCTGGCCCATATGGCAGAGGGGCTGAGCCAGAAAGTAAGTAAGTTTATCCTGCAGGAAAGATAACCGTATAAACAGGAAATAAAAGAAAAAGACGGGTGGATTTTACCCGTCTTTTTTTTCCGTCTTTAACTTTACAAAATTGTTAGATAGAACGTCTTCTTCTCAGCAACTCCCTGATTAACAAAATAAGTATTAAAGCCCGAAGAATTCCACCTCCCCCTTGCCTTTCAGCAGGAATAGCAGGATCTGTAATTACCTTCTGATAGATATAATCCGCCATTTGTTCTACTGCAGCTCTTATGGGATATGGATAAAATCCGGGGTTTACAGGTACATCATAAATCTCACAGCATTGCCTAATGATGGGATAAACCCTATGATAAACATCGGGATACATTGCTCCAGATGCTCTTGGGGGTAAAAAGGGCATTGAGGCATCATATTGGTATCTGTCAACAAAAATCATTCCTTTCTTAAAAAATAGGCTGTACATCAACTTAGTATATTGCTATGTATCTGTTACACATTGGTGACAACTTGTATTACACTGGTAAGGATTTAGACATAGAAAAACCCCCATAAAGGGGGTAATTGTAATAGGAGGTTAATTAATATTTGATGGCTAATATCCAACTCCGCCCCAGAATCCAGGGAACAGCAAGAGAATAAGAATTACCAGGAACAGAATAGCAAATCCTCGTCCACCAAAGAACGGGAAGCCACCATATCCATAACCTGAATTATTTACTTCTGCCATAACAAATTCTCCTTTCGAATTAGTATCTAATGTATAATATGAAACCCAACGGAATATGGTGATAACTGCCTTTTCATAAAAACCTTACAAAACAGTCAAGGTTAGCCTGGCAGTTTCCGCAAAGCTTTTAATCAAATCTTCCAGACTCTTTAAGAGTTCTTCACGGTTTCTGGCATCTTTAACTTTAATATCTTTGAAACTATTGATTAAATCCTCTAAACTCTTAAGAAGCTCCTCAATACCTTTAAGCCTGTTCTTCATCCATTTGCGAAATATGAACAGCAATTCCTATCTGACCCTCACGCTATAGCCCCGTCTAAAAAAATAAAACACCCGCAATTCCTTGCGGATGTTAAGGTTTTCAATGGTGGAGCTAAGGGGATTCGAACCCCTGACCTCTTGACTGCCAGTCAAGCGCGCTCCCAACTGCGCTATAGCCCCATGTATATTTTTTTCACCTCGTTGACCTCACATATATAGATTATATGTATCAGGAGACATCTTGTCAACATAAAAACAGATGAATTTCCTGGGAAATTTAATCAGCCTTTTTTGTTATATAAAAGCTCCTTTCTGATTCAGGGTGGGGGGCAGCAAACTCCAGGTCACTGTAGATGCCCAGGACTGAAAAATTATTCCGTTCCAATAATTGTTTCAATTGTGCTTCCGAATAATAACGTTCCTGGTGATACTCGCGAAAGCGCCGGTACATACTGCCTTTCTCTTTTTGGAAAATATCCAGATTCATCTGGCAGATGCCCGTCTCTGCCGAAAAATTATTCTGCCAGATATAAAAGATCTCCTCGCCTGCATAAGCCAGAGTATTCTGCCCCAAAATATGGTTAAATTTATAATACGTGTGAACATCGAAAAGAAAAAAACCATGCTCTCCTAAGGCCGCATATACGCAGGAAAAGGTTCTTTCCAGGTCATCTTCTTTAAGCAGGTAATTTAGACTATCAAAGGCACAAATGACCAGGTCAACCTTTTCCGTAAGCCGGAAATTCCTCATATTCTGGCAATAAAGACGGGGGGTAAAACCTGCCCCAAATATCTTCTCATCGGCTACCATGAGCATTTCCTCAGAGATATCCAGCCCCTGGACTTCATAGCCTCGCTTCAGGAGCTCTAAAGAAATATTTCCCGTACCACAGGCTAGATCCAGGATTTTTCGTCCTTTCCACCCGTGTTGGCGAGCGGCCTTTAAATAAAAATCGGTATAATATGAATAATTAATATGATCCATAAGTTTATCATAAATTTTGGCCAGTTCACTATAGCTCTTCATTCTCTTCATTATTGTTTACCCAGCGAAAGGTATCCTGGGAGCGTCCCCCCATAATCTTTCCAAATTATAAAAATTTCGTTCTTCTTCCTGAAAAACATGCACAACTACTGTACCGAAATCCATTAGAATCCATCTGCCCTCGGGATAACCCTCCCGCCGCAGAAGCGTTATACCATGCTTGGCCAGCTGTTCCTCCACGTTATCGGCTATAGCCTGAGTTTGGGTCCGCGAATTACCATTACCCAAAACAAAATAATCAGTGATCAAGGATAAATCTTTTAACTCAAGAATTGAGATATCCTTCCCCTTTTTTTCATCGATGGCTTGGGCGACCAGTAATGCTAACTCTTTACTTTCCATGTAACCCTCCTCGCTTCTCGTTTAATATAAGTTATTATGAAGTTGGAGAAGAAGCCAGTTTCTTGCCTCCACAGTCAAGGGATGGATCAGCATTTTCCGTTCAAGAACATACCTGAGCGTGGAATCAAAGGCGAAAAGTAATCCTTTGTCTATATTTTCTGCACAGATTGTTCTTAAAGTGGCAATTCCCTCATAGGTGCGTCCCGGCTCCAGTAAGTCCGCCAGATAAATAATCTTATCCAGCTCAGTCATAGGATAATGTCCTGTCGTATGATAACGAATGGCCTGCAGGACAGCTTCATCGGTGATTTCCAGTTCCTGTTTTAAAAGCCAGGCTCCTACCGGACCATGTAGTAAATCTGGCTGGACTTCCTCAGCTTTATATAAAATAATACCGTTTTCCCGGCCGATTCGCAAAAGTTCATTAGAAGGTAAATCTTTAGCATAATCGTGGAGCAATGCGGCAAGATGAACCTGATCCAGGTCGAGTCCCTTACCCTGGGCCATTTCCAATGCTGTTTCGGCCACACGCAAGGAGTGCTCAAATCTCTTTTTACTAAGTTTTTCCTTGATGATTTCTTTATAGAAGCTTAAGTCTTTCATCTTTCCTCTCCATGCAAAAACCCCCTAGGTCACAGGGGGCAGATTCTAGTCATTATTGACTATTCACCACGGGCTTTTGCTTCATTGACGGTTAATGTTCTGCCGTTAAATTCCTTACCGTCCATAGCAGCAATCATTTTTTCCGCATCTTCATCAGCCACTTCAACGAAACCAAAACCGCGGGAGCGACCTGTTTCTTTATCTTTGATGATCCGGCTACTGATGACTTGGCCATGGTTGCTAAAAACTGCAGTTAAATCATCGGGAGTAGTAGCCCATGGCAGATTCCCCACATATAGCGTTTTAGTCAATTCCTTCACCTCACTCACGTGTATAGGTATAAGCTTGTTTCTATTATGTGTTAAAGAAAGTATATTATACCCTGGTGAAGGACGAACTGCTAAGTACGATATAATTCATTTTTATAAATAAAATTTTCCACTGCCTCCGGTAAAAGATACTTAATCGTACCTTTATTTTTAACCCTGTTGCGTATATCTGTTGAAGAGATAGCCATGGCAGGCACCTCAAGGGGAATAATTTTCTTCAGGTATTTGTCTGTCAATTTTTCCAATAATTTGTGCCTTAACTCATTTAAATTAAAACCAGGTCGTGTAGCTGCAATAAAAGTACAATTTTCCAGCAAATCCTCCACTTCTTTCCAGGTAACAATTTCCAAAATCGCATCAGCTCCGGTAATAAAGTAAAGTTCACTACCGGGATTAAGCTTCGCTTTAAAATACCTGACCGTATCAATAGCAAAGGATTCACCAGGACGATCCAGCTCCACCCGGGAAACTTCAAAATAAGGATTGGGTGCGGTAGCCAGTACCGTCATCAAATAACGAAATTCTTTACCGCTGATGGGCATACCTTTTTTATGGGGAGGTTGTCCTGAAGGTACAAATATGACTTTATCCAGATTAAACTCAGAGCGGGCAGCTTCAGCCGTGACCAAATGCCCCGCATGAATGGGATCAAAAGTACCTCCCATGAGCCCTACCCGGGAAACTTTTTGTAGATGCAATTCTTCATGATAATCCATATCTTACCTCTACACCACATTTTATATTAGTATAACATCCTTTATTGCGGACTCACAAGCTTCACTTTTGTAACAAACTGTCCATCACCTGCATAAGATAGAGCTGAAAAGGAGGTGATGCTGCATGGGATACAAGCTAAAACGTTTCTTTAGGTACTTGAAATCCCGGCTTTTCTGGTTGCAGCCTCACAAGCTCCTTTACTACAAAATTAGAAATATATTCCGCTGACCCAAAACGGCTTTCCCATTTCCCACTGTCGACATCCGATTTAAAACTTTCGGGACCTGGAGCGAAAGTTGCCATTGTTTTAGCAAAAAGAGTCCGCCGGCATAATGCTAACAGACTCTTTTCACTAGCAACTAGTAACTAGTAACTACCAACTATCAACTGACTTCTGCGAACTACGAACTGTTCTATTTCCTCACCTGTCCATCACCCTGAATGATATATTTAATGGTAGTTAACTCTTTTAGGCCCATGGGTCCCCGGGCATGGAGCTTCTGGGTGCTGATCCCTATTTCCGCACCAAAACCAAACTGATAACCATCGGTAAAGCGGGTGGAAGCATTCACATAGACTGCCGCTGCATCCACTTCCTTCAAGAAACGGCGTGAGTTGCTGTAGCTTTCCGTAATAATCGCCTCCGAATGTTTGGTGCCAAAAGTCCTGATATGCAGCAGCGCTTCATCCAAACTATCCACTACTTTCACTGCCAGAATCAGATCTAGAAATTCCGCAGCGTAATCTTCTTCCGTAGCCCCTTTGGCTTCGGGGAAAAGCTCTCTTGTCCGTTCACAACCGCGAATTTCCACCCCAAGTTCTCTGAGACGTTTACATACTTTGGGCACAAAGTCACTCGCTACTTTTTCGTGGACCAGCAAAGTCTCGGCAGCATTGCAGACTGCAGGGCGCTGGCACTTGGCATTAATGATGATTTCTTCGGCCATCAAGAGATCTGCTGCACTGTCAACATAGACATGGCAGTTACCCACGCCCGTTTCTATTACGGGGACAGTACTGTTCTGCACCACTGTCCGAATAAGCCCTGCTCCGCCCCGGGGAATTAAAACGTCCAAATATTCGTTGAGTTTCATCAGCTGGACAGCCACTTCCCGGTCGGGATTTTCTATTAATTGAATACTGCCCTGGGGAATTCCGGCAGACTGGGCAGCCTGGCTGATGATACGGGCGATGGTTATATTGGAATGAAGGGCTTCCGATCCACCCCGCAGAATGACAGCGTTTCCAGTCTTCAGACAAAGTCCTGCCGCATCCACGGTAACATTGGGACGCGCCTCATAAATAATGCCAATAACACCAAGGGGAACGCGCATGCGGCCAATTTCTATCCCCTGGGCTCCCTTCCACACGGCTTCCACTTCCCCCACGGGATCAGGTAAAGCTATAAGGGCTCTTAAACCATTGCTCATCTCCTTAATACGGGCTGAGGTTAAGAGGAGCCGGTCCAGCATCGCACTGCCAGTACCTTTTTCTTTGGCCTTCTCTATATCCCTCTGATTTGCTGCCAAAATCTCTTCCTGATGGCGTTCCAGGGCCTCTGCCATAACGGCCAGGGCCTTATTTTTCATCTCAGTGGAAAGGGTACTTAACAAAAAACTGGCTTCTTTAGCTAGCTGCCCCTTCGTCTTTAACTCGGCACAAAGCACAGCCAAACCTCCTTTAGGTTCTTAGCGTTAAATTATCCCGGTGTATTACCTCATCATAATCCTTATGTCCCAGAATAGACATGATCGCTTTGGTCTGGGCACCTTTAATCTTCTCAATATCCTGGGAACTGTAATTCACAATTCCGCGGGCAATCTCACCGTTTTGCCCCCATAAACTCACCACACTGCCTGGCGGGAATTCTCCTTCAACCTTAATAATCCCACTGGGCAACAGGCTTTTCCCCCGGGTAAGAATCGCTTTTTCCGCACCCTCATCAACCCAAATAGTTCCGTTTATCCGTGAGCCAAAAGCAATCCAACGTTTGCGTGCACCAATCCGGTGGTCACGGGGAACAAACAAGGTTCCGGGATAATTACCGGAAACAATCTCCCCTAAAACATTCTTACGGGAACCATCGGTAATGATCATAGGAATACCGGAACTGCAGGCGATTTTAGCAGCCTGTATCTTGGTAAACATACCACCACTGCCCAGTTTGGAGCCGGGGTCTCCTGCCAGTTCCTCGATCTCCGGCGTTATTTCTTCTACCAGGTTAATCAGCGTAGCCGAGGGATCTTTACGGGGGTCCGCCGTATATAAACCTTCAATATCAGACAGGAGGACAAGGAGATCTCCATCCACCAGTCCGGCCACCAAAGCTGCCAGAGTATCGTTGTCACCAAATTTAATTTCTTCAAAAACTACCGTATCATTTTCATTGATAATCGGTATAACCCCAAACCTGAGTAAAGTTAAAAGGGTATTCCTGCCATTGAGATAACGCTCCCGGTGGGCAATGTCATCCTTGGTCAGTAAGACCTGGGCTACCGTTTGGCCATATTCACCAAAGAGTTTTTCATACATATGCATAAGAATACCCTGTCCGATGGCCGCCAGGGCCTGCTTCTCCGGTATGGTTTTGGGACGTTCAGAAAGCCCCATTTTTCCCATACCGGCACCTACAGCGCCAGATGTAACCAGGATTACTTCCCTGCCCTGGTGCCGCAGATCCACCATTTCCCTCACAAGACTTTCCAAACGAAACAAATTAAGCTTACCGGTGGAGTGGGTTAAGGTACTGGTTCCTACCTTAACCACTATCCGGTGAGCTCTAACCAAAAGCTCGTTAAAATTCCCATTCATTTCTCTATCACCTGGTTTCTCTTCCGTATCTCATCAACTGGGTAATTCGATTGAGGGCTTCTTTAAGGAACGACGGTAATACAATAGATTTCTGCCGATTACCTGTACCAACTCCGAATTCGTGGCTTCCGCCAGCTGTGCAGCAATTTCACGGGGTTCAAGGGGAGCATTATTGATCACCCGGATCTTCACCAGTTCCCGGGCTTCCAAAGCTTCGTCCAATTGCTGAACCAAAGTTTCTCCTATACCACCCTTGCCTATCTGGATAACAGGGTCAATCCCTGTACCCAGGGCCCGCAAAAACCTCCGCTGTTTACCGGTAAGCATTTAACTACCAGTATCCTCCTCATTTTAGGGATACCGGTATCACACCTCCTTAAAGCCAGTTAGTAGATTTATTATATCAATATATCTTTCTTCTTGCCAGTATATAACTATTCATAACGCAATGCTTCTATAGGGTCTAATTTGGCCGCCTTATTGGCAGGATACAGGCCAAAGAAGATCCCAATGGAAGCCGAGAAGAAAAAAGCAATAAAAATGGTTCCCGGTGTAATCAGAGGCGGCCACTTGGCTACAAAAGCCACCGCTAAAGCTCCCCCTGTGCCTAAAATGGTACCAATGGTTCCACCGATAAGACATATTACTACGGCTTCAATCAAGAACTGGATGAGGATATCCCTCCGCCGGGCCCCCAAAGCCATCCTTATGCCGATCTCCCTGGTCCGCTCCGTAACAGAAACAAGCATAATATTCATCACACCAATACCGCCTACCAGGAGAGAAATCCCCGCAATAGAACCAATGATTAAAGCAATAATCCCCAGGATTTTATTGGCGGTCGCCACTTCCTGATCCAGGCTGTACCCCCGGTATTTTCCTTCATTACGGTGCCTCTTGTGCAGGAGTTTTACAATCTGGTCTATGGTTTCCTGTACCTCTTCTTTGCTGTAGGTCTGCCCTTCTATCTGAATTCGCAGGTTACGAAAGAGGGTCTCGCCTGTATGAAAAGGAATGGCCGCCTCTTTCGGCGGGTCACCGCCGAAGCCCAGGGCATTGGAAGGATCGTTTTTCACCACGCCAATGACAATGAAAGGTGCATTCATGAGATAAACCTGTTTGCCCAGGGCTGATTCACCTGAAAAGTAGGCCCTGGCTAATTCCTCATTGATCACCGCCACACGGCGCCTGCTGTTATTCTCCTCGGAGGTAAAAAAACGTCCTTCCACCAGTTCCAAATTGCGTATACTTTTATAATCCTGACCGGTACAGATAATGGTGGTTTTTTCTTTCTGTCTCCCCACCTGGGTCATCATGGAAAGATAGCTGGTGGGAGCCACGGCTTTCACCGTAGGCACAATGTTTTTGACAGCCTCTACATCCTCCAGGGTGATCAGATCTTGCCTGATAATAGGGGTAGTGGCATTGCGGCTGGAGGGATAAACGACAAAGAGGTTGGTCCCCATACTCTCCAGAGAAGAAAGAATAGCAGCACGGCCCCCCTGTCCGATGGTCATGACAGCAATGACCGCTGCTACACCAATAATGATGCCCAGCATGGTTAAGGCAGACCTTAATTTGTTAACCCAGATACCTTCCAAAGCTACCTTAATGCTTTCCAGAATATCCAAACCTTACACCTCCCCGGCAGGAAGAAGTGCGGACAAAATTTTCCGGGCCGATAGAGGAGTCTGTACTTCCTCATCTTTAATTATCAGACCATCCCGGAAATGGACAATACGCCGGGTATGATCGGCGATTTCCCGTTCATGGGTGACGATGATGATGGTCACACCCTCCTCCTGGTTTAACTGCTGGAAAATACCCATGATTTCCTCCCCGGAACGGGTATCCAGGTTACCGGTAGGCTCATCGGCTAAAATAATGGCAGGATTGTTCACTAAGGCCCTGGCAATAGCCACCCGCTGTCTCTGCCCGCCAGACAATTCGTTGGGACGGTGATGAATCCTGTCTGCCAAACCTACCTTGCCCAATGCTTTCAATGCCCGTTCCCGTCTTTCTTTGGCCGGTACCCCGGCATAAATCATGGGAAGCTCTACGTTTTTCAAGGCTGTAAGGCGGGGCAGCAAATTAAAGGTTTGAAAAACAAAACCTATCTTTTGGTTTCGTATCCTGGCCAGCTCATTCTCCTTTAATGTGGAAACATCAACCCCGTCAATAATATACGAGCCAGAGGTGGCCCTGTCCAAACAGCCCAGAATATTCATCATGGTGGATTTCCCGGAGCCCGAAGGTCCCATAATGGCTACCATGCTGCCTTTTGCCACTTCTAAATTAATTCCTTTCAAAGCGGTGACTGATATAGCTCCTGTCCGGTAAACCTTTGTGAGATTACTTATTTTTATCATTAGTCTTCACCCTGGTGTTATCTTTAAGCTTTTCCTGGGAAGTAATGATGACCAGCTCACCCTGGCTCAATCCTTCTGTGATTTCCTGGTACAATTCTGTGCTGAGTCCTTTTTTCACCTCACGCAGTACAGCTAAACCATCCTGGTAGACAAACACGACATCTTTACCATCCCGCTGCAGCAGGGCTTCAATAGGCACGATCAAAGTGTCAGCTTTTTTATCTGTTAAAATCTTTACGTTCACACTATAGCCAGGTTTTAACGCTTCTACTTTTTCCGTCAGGGTTAATTTCACTTTTACCCTGTTTTCCGAACCAGTAGGGGTTTGCTCCACTTCCGCCAGGGGAGAAACCTGCACAATCTCCCCATTGAATTTTTTTTCGCGCAGTCCTTCACTGCTGATTTGCGCCTTTTGGCCGATTTTCAGTTTGAGGGCATCATATTCGTTTACGGAACAATTTACTTCCAGGGTATGGATATCACCAATACTAGCAATAAACATTCCCGGCGTAACATGCTGATTCTCTCGTACGCCAATCTTCAATACCGTACCATCAAAAGGACTTGTCACTACAGTGCTGGATACAATCTCTCTGGCTCCTTGTACGGCCAGTTTAGCCTTATTGACCTGAGCTTCCAGGGCTTTTAGATCTATGGCCGCCAGCTGATTTTCCAGGCTCACTATTTCAAGCTTTGCGGTTTCGATTTCCTTCAGGGCCACGGCCCCCAGTTCATAAAGCTGTTCCTGACGCTGGAGATTCTTTAGGGCATCCTCCAGTTTCTTTTCCAGAAAAATCTTATTATGAAACCCCTTACGGTATTCGCTTTCCTGCAGGGCCAGTGTGCTTTCTGCCTGCCCCAGGTCCAGCAAAGCCTGACTGTCATCAAGAATAATGATTGGTTCCCCTTTGGCTACTTTTGTACCTGGTTCTTTCAGGATTTCCTTCACTGTGGTGGCAGCTTTCGCATAATATTCCCTCTGCTGTGCAGGCTGTAAAGTACCCGTAGTATAAATATTGGCTTCTAAATCCTGTTTTTTTACGACGGCAGTTTTTACCGTTATAACGCCTTTATTACTTTGCTGTCTCCATACTTGATAGGAAGTTACGCTTAAAACAAGAAACACAACGGTTCCTAAGATTAACCACTTTTTACGTGGTAACTGCCACGCCAAATGCAAAGTCCTCTCCCTCCACCCTGGTTTATTAAACGGTTTCGTAAACAGTGATCTAATCCTAACTTATCGTATAATAGGACTCCTCGGGAATAATGATCCAGCATAAAATATAGAACAATAATCCTGTTCCCGCCAGGAAAATGGCTGCAGCCCATAAAAGACGAATGATGGTTACATCAATGTTAAAAAATTCCGCCAAACCCCCACATACACCACCCAGTATTTTTTTGGTATGGGACCGGTATAATTTTTTCTCCGCCATTTTTTACTCCTCCCTTTCATAGCATCATTAAATAATAAATACTCAAAATAAAGCTAAAAACATTATAAATAAATGTAGTATGAATTTGTTTTAATGATTATCTATTATATAATTATTTCTACTAAATTAAAATAAAAGGGGATCTGTTGATGGACATACACTTTTTGTCAAAAGAAACAGCCTTTATCGATGCAGGTGTTAATCTGGGTTTACTGGTGAACGATGAAAAAGCCCTTTTAATCGATGGGGGTATCGAGGCCAGTGTAGCGAAGAAAGTACTGAAACTGATTCAGGAAAAAAATCTCCAACTGGCAGGCCTCATTTTAACCCACGCCCATGCTGACCACACGGGAGGTGCGGCTTACCTCAAAAATACCTTAAATATACCAGTGATGGCTTCTCCCCAGGAGAAACCTTTCATAGAACATCCTCACCTGGAACCCTTTTATCTATTCGGAGGCGCTGCCCCTTTAAAGGCCATGGAAAACAAGTTTCTCCAGGCAGCCCCCTGCTCCGTTGATATCTGCCTGGAATCAGGTGAGCAGGAATTCCTGAATTTCACCTTTGCTGTTATCCCTCTGCCCGGTCATACTCCCGGGCAAATAGGTATTGCTTATCAAGGAACTCTTTACCTGGCTGATGCCCTTTTTGCCCCGGAAATCCTGGCCAAGCACGGTCTGCCTTATTTCGTGAATATCGGGACTGCCCTGGAGACAATGGACAAGCTCCTCCAAAGCGCTTATGATTTCTACGTCCCTTCCCATGGCAGTAAGGTGCAAAACCCGGTGGAATTAATATTGGCCAACAAAAAGTTCCTGGAAGAATTGTTGGCTTTGGTACTGGACTACGTGGAAACACCTCAAACGACAACGGAATTGCTGGGTAAAATCTTCCTGGAAAAAAATCTTACTATTAACAATCCGGGACAGTTTTATCTCATGCAGGCCAGTCTCCAAAGCTTGCTCAGTTATCTTTGTAACACCGGGAAAATCAGGGTAGTATACATCAATAACCTCCTCTGCTGGCAGAGAAGTTAATCATCAAGACAATGGAGATGAACCTGCCCATAATCTCTTTTGTATCAACAAAGGTTCTAAAATAAATGTTGGGGTGGCAGGAAAAAAATGCATTTGGATGAATACCTGTAGTCACCAAACTACCCTTGTTAAATGAGGTATTCTCTCAAATGCATTCTCAGTTTATCAAAACCTGCTACTTTTAAAAGATGTTATAGTGGAAAATATCCAACACAATGAGGATTGCTGTGAAGTGTATATCTTATTTTTTAACTGAAACCACTGTAGCTGGATTTTGCCTTATTAAATCAAAATTATTCACTTGATTAGAATATGAATTAATTCTTTTATTTGCTAAATTTACGTATTCTGGTTCAATATCATAACCAATATAATGTCTTTTTGATTTAATCGCAGCCAAGCAGGTAGTACCACTACCGCAAAAGGGGTCTAATACTACATCAGATTCAAAAGTATAAAGTTGAATTAACCTATACGGTAATTCTTCAGGGAACGGAGCCGGATGCCCGATACTTTTTGCTGATACTGCGGGAAACGTCCATACACTTTTAGTCCATTCAAGAAAGTCGTTTTTTGTAATAGTGCTTACTTTGTTACCTCTTTTTCTTGAAAAAGAGTCCTTTGAAAATACTAAAATATATTCATGTATATCTCTTAATACAGGATTTGTAGCTGATAACCAACTTCCCCATGCTGTTGAAGGACTTGCACTCGATGCTTTATTCCAGATAATTTCCCCCCGCATAAGATAACCGATATCAAGCATATCATCTATTATATAACTATGCAAAGGTATATAAGGCTTTCTACCAAGGTTAGCTATATTGATACATGCTCTACCACCTGTAACTAGCTTATTGTATGTTTCTCTAAAAACTGTTCTTAATAATTCCCTGTATTCGTCTAAAGATAAATCTTTATCGTATTCTTTTTTTACGTTATAAGGAGGGGAAGTTATCATTAAATGAACACTTGAATCAGGAATCTCATTCATCTTCTCGCTGGATTTACAATAAATCTTATCTATATTTTCCGGAGGAATCTTATTCTCAATAAATTTAACATCATTTAATGACTTTAAATCAGAATATAACTTACTATTATAGAATTCTGAAGAATCATGATTGATTCTTCCTTTAGTCCCAAATGAACTAGTTTTTGTTCCCTCTCGCTTAAATCTTGTGTTTTCCATATTTAAGTTCACTCCTTAATCAGCATTAGGAATAGTTCTGCTTTTTTCTCATATGTTTCTTCTTTACTAGCAAGTTCAATAATTTTACCTAATTCTTTATTACTTTTCATACTAGAGAAAAAATTCCTCTCTTCTAATAGTACATCTTCAATCAAATTACGTAGTTCGTTAATACTATCAATTCTTAAGAACCCTTTTTTCGTTGTCGATTTTATATTTTCTCCATTATCGTCTACTGGTTTGGGATTTACTGACCAAAAACCTTGAACAATGCCTGATACTTTTAAATGATCAACCTTTGAATAATAGCTATTGGTTATAGGGGTATTGCCCAATATAATAATAGGAATTCTTGAAGCGCTTGCATTAGATACTCTAATGTTAATACTTTTACCAATAGCTTTAAGCATGGAATCAGATCGCAATAGGCCTGGATTGCCTTGATGAGTTTTAAAGTCACCGATACATGTTAACGTCTCATCGGATTTCATTTCCCAGTTCCAGACTATTGACATTTTTACTTCAAAAATTGCTAAAATATCTTCAGGTTTTTGATGGATATTCTTGTTTTTTGAGATAACAACATCTGCTGGAGACATATTTGTCAGAGCGATTTCCTCACATATTGCCCCTTGAACCGCAAAAAGACCTTTATCCTTAACAATCCCTTGTATTAAATCTGTAGCCCATCTTTCTGTAAAATTTCCAATCAAAGAGTTTCTACTTTGTAGTGTACTTTTAGGACCGCTATATCCTTTAGGCCAATATGCTAAGTATCTTCCATCATTCGTAACGTAAAATAACTGTTCAGCTGTGGCAAAACTCATAGATTCTTCAAAAAATCGTTTTTCAGTACTTTTATCCCACAGAGTTAACATTACTATTACACCTCGGTTTATTAATTACCTGCACATTGACTAGTTAAACAAGTTCAGTTGTATATTATCATAAAGAAAAGATTT
Organism: uncultured Peptococcaceae bacterium; assembly: GCA_964637385.1. GTDB lineage: Bacteria > Bacillota > Peptococcia > DRI-13 > DRI-13 > Thermanaerosceptrum. The sequence goes on along the minus strand of CAZWTM010000001.1, from coordinate 53,614 downwards.
GTAATAGGAATTTTTATAATTGAGTCCTTTGTATAATTTTTGCACCTATGCTTTATTTATTCGGGTATTCAAACAAATCACAAAAAGGCTCGAATACAAAGAAAAAACCCGGAGAAAACTCCGGTTATCCACAACATATATATCTATCAGGTAAAATTGGGGAGGGTTGATGAAGAAAAATTTATATCAACAGGTGCGGGATCAAGTATAAGCCCTCAGGGTCTTACCCGACCCGCCCCTGATGCTTTAACCTTTCCGTCATCTTTAGTATATGCAAGAAATATTAAGCAGGTGTGTAGTAATTGTTAAGTTTCTTTTATCTTTTCTTTAGACTGGCCGCCAGACGATTGCCCAGAGACTGTACTCCCTGCACCAGAATGATCAGGACAATGATGGTAATGATCATCACATCCCATTCATAGCGCACATAGCCAAAACGGATGGCCAAATCCCCCAGTCCGCCGGCACCGACAATTCCGGCCATGGCTGAAGCCCCGATGAGACTGATGGCGGCAATAGTCAGAGCCAGAATTAAGCCAGATTTGGATTCTTTAATGAGGACCCGGTATATAATTTGGAAAGGAGTAGCCCCCATGGCTTGAAAAGCTTCAATCAGGCCCGGGTCTACTTCTAAAAGGGCAGATTCAACGACTCTCCCAATAAAGGGGATTGTAAATATAGTAAGAGGGACAATGGCTCCCTTTACACCAATGGTAGTTCCCACAATCTGCCGGCTCAAGGGTAATAAAGCAACCATGAGGATAATAAAAGGAATGGCCCGTATTAAATTGATCATCAGGTTCAAGCCCTGATACACCCTGGGACTGGCCAGGATATGCCCCGGCCTGGTTACCACAAGGATGATACCGAGAGGAACTCCCACTAAAGTTGCCAAAACAAGGGTTATCAAGACCATTAAAAGTGTTTCCACAGTGGCTTTCCCTAAGATAGGCGCTATCTCAGCCCCTCGCTGGCCTAACCAGAGAAAAATACCGTCATTACCGGCCATGGTCCAACACCTCCGTTTTTACCCCTTTTTCCCGGAGAAATTGTATTCCTTTTTGAATATAGGAAGTATCCCCCTGTAATTCAACAATCAATCTACCCAGGGTATGATCCTTCACCTGGGTAATATTACCGTAGAGAATATTAGGCCACAGGGGATACTCTTTAGCCAGTTGAGCCAGCATAGGCTGGGCTGTTGTACAACCAACAAAAGTAAGTCTCAATACCACACCGGGCTCTCTTTTTTCCTGGCGCAACTTCTCCCAGATGCTTTGCGGCAAATCATCATCAATAATGTTTTTAATGAACAGCCTGGTGGTTTCGGTCTGAGGATTGGTAAAAAGGTTAATTACACTGTTCTCCTCGATAATTTTGCCTTGTTCCAATACAGCAACCCTGTCACATATCTTTTTAATCACATGCATCTCATGGGTAATCAGCAGGATGGTTATCGCAAATTTGCGGTTGATATCCAGCAAGAGCTCTAAAATAGAATCCGTCGTCTGCGGGTCCAGGGCTGAGGTAGCCTCATCACACAGCAGGATATCAATATCATTGGCTAGAGCCCGGGCTATAGCTACCCTTTGCTTCTGTCCACCCGATAGCTGGTGGGGATAACTATCTGCTTTCTCACTTAAACCCACTACCTCCAGGAGATGCTTTACCTTTTTCTCGGCTTCCTGTTTCTTTACCCCGCTGAGCTGGAGGGGTACGGCTACATTTTCCAGCACATTGGCAGACTGCAGCAGGTTAAAATGTTGAAAAATCATGCCGATTTTCCGTCTGGCCTCACGTAACTGGTGTCCTTTTAATTGGGTCATCTCTACGCCATTAACACAAACCGAGCCTGAATCGGGGACTTCCAGCATATTGACACAGCGAATCAGGGAACTTTTCCCTGCACCGCTGTAACCAATAACACCGAAAATCTCGCCCTTCTGGACATGAAGATTAATGTTCTGTAAAGCTTTTATTTCTTTCCCGTTATTCCTATAAGTCTTAGATAAGTTCGTTAGCTTGATCATTCTCTCTCCCTCACCCCATCCGTATTCCCGTTTCCCATACCCGTCCTCGGCAAACCCTTGCGTTACGGTTTACGGGAAACGGGGAATGGGAGCAAAATCTCTTATTTACTTATTTACTTACCAGGAAGGAACCACGGAATCCTTAAGTTTTTCGTTAATAAATTGTTTTACTTCATCTGAACGATAAATCTTTACGAACTTTTGATATAATGGATTGTTTTCCTCTCCTTGACGAACGGCAATGATATTTACCCATGGTGAATCTTTTGGTTCAATGAAGATGGAATCCTGTACAGGTGATTTACCTGCCTGGATAATAAAATTAGTATTAATGGCAGCAGCGGCCAGATCTGGCAGTGTTCGATAAATTATAGGAGCTTCCAACTCTACAAAGACTAAGTTTTTAGGGTTTTCCACAATATCTCTGACCGTTGCTTTGTTTCCTACTCCCTCTTTTAATTTGATAAGTTTCGCTCTCTCAAAAAGTTGTAGAGCCCTGGCTTCATTAGTAGGATCATTGGGAAGACCCACTTTATCCCCTGCTTTCAGTTCATTCACATTTTTTATTTTTTGGGAGTAAATGCCCATAGGAAAGGTAACCGTATCTGCCAATTTAACTAATTTTAGTCCTCTTTCTTTGACAAAGTTTTCTAAATATGGACCATGTTGAAAACTGTTGAGGTCAAGGGCCTTTTCTGCCAGCTGTATGTTAGGCTGAACATATTCATTAAACACTACAACCTCAATGTCTAATCCTTCCTTCTTAGCCAGCTCTTTTACTTTGTTCAAAATCTGTTCGTGGGGCCCCGCTGTAACGCCTACTTTTAATTTCGCGGGTCCTTCCTGACCAGATTTGTTACCGCCACAACCGGCAAAAGCAATAGTAGCGATAATAATAAGTGTGATAATAGCAATAAACTTTTTCATATGTGCCTCCTTGTTATTGTTTATTTGTTTACTGTAGAAATTACTGTAGAAATTTAGAAATCAGTGCTTAAACTATTGATTGAGACTATTGCTTAGAAATTGAAATCCCTCCTTATCACCACAGATAAAGAGGGAATTAATATTTTTATATTAACTCGCACTCTTATCTGTCAAGAAATTAATCTTGCAGGAATTAGCACAGCGCCTCCGGTCTTACCGTGAGGCCCGTTGCTGGGTTTCATCGGGCCAGTCCCTCCACCTCTCTGGATAAGAGTTTATTAAATTGTGTTTTACAACAGTGAGAACTGTCGTACAGAAGATTACACTAAGTTTGTTTTTTTGTCAATACATTATTTTAAAAAATTCGCAAGGTAAATATTGACATTCATTTGGATTAATGCAATAAATTTAACATGAAAAGGCTGTAATTTCATGAGAAATATGCTATAATCATGCAGGCACGAACAAAGATATGTCTTTAATAAAGTCATTTAGGAACAAAAAAGGAATTTTTTTCGTCTAATTAAAGCGTTGGGCGACTAAAAAATAAAGAGACGGCGAAAACTGTTTTAAGATCAGGTAATACTATGTCCTGGAAAGCAATTTCATAAATTTGCCCTTACTTGGCAAAATTGGAACAAAATCGGCTAATAAAACAGTTGTCTTTGGGTATTAATACTAATGTAAGATTGTTGTGATACCATGGTTTGATTTTAAGTTTTGGAGGAGAAACCCAGTGGAAATTAATGAACTCTTTTATTTGCCTTTAGATGTGATTATGATACCGGCACAGGTTATCCTGTCGCTGGTAGCCGTATATTTTTTCATACTGGGTATGTCGGGCCTGGCCCAATTTCGTACCCCTAAAGCACATACACCACAGAAAAGATTTGCTCTGGTTGTGCCGGCCCATAATGAAGAGATGGTCATTGGCCCCCTGGTTGATAACCTTATGGCTCTTGCCTACCCTAAAGAGCTTTATGATGTTTTCGTCATTGCCGATAATTCTACCGATGGTACGGCTTCTGTTGCTAAAAGCAGAGGAGCCATTGTTTTCGAACGTTTTGACACCACCCTGAGGGGCAAAGGCTACGCGCTGGAATGGTTCTTTGCCAAGCTTTTCAATATGCCCAAAAAATACGATGCCGTCGTGGTATTTGATGCAGACAACCTGGTGGATCCACATTTCCTAAATCACATGAACAACAGGCTTTGTGATGGAGCGAAAATTGTCCAGGGGTATGTTGATGCCAAAAACCCCCATGACACCTGGGTATCTGCCGCTTTTGCCATGGCCTTTTGGGTAGCCAACAGGATGCTACAGTTAGCCAGGTATAATTTAGGCCTCTCCAACTATCTTGCGGGTACAGGCATGGCCATTTCCATAGATGTACTGAAAGAAATCGGTTGGGGAGCAACCTCCTTAACAGAGGATTTGGAATTCAGCCTCAAAGCCCTGCTCCTGGGTTATAAGACCACTTGGGCCCATGAAGCCGTTGTTTACGATGAAAAGCCCCTCACTTTTAAACAGGCCTGGAACCAGCGAAAACGTTGGGCCTTAGGTCATGTGGAATTGTTCCGTACCTACAGTTTGGAGTTTATTAAAGAAGGGGTTCAAAGGAGAGACCTGGTCCTTCTAGATGCCGCTATGGTAACTCTCCAGCCCCTCCTAGTCATCTGTATGGGTATTTTTTCTGTCCTGGGTCTTATCGATAGTTTCTTTGTAGACATCTACACCTCCATCTTTAAATATATCTGGCCTCCTCTCTTATGGGAGCTTGTCAGCACATTACAAATTATCTATCCCTTCCTGGTCATTTGGCTTGATAACCTGCCAAGAAGAATCGTTAAGTGGGTTTTTTTCCATTATCCTGCCTTTGTATATAGCTGGATACCTATTGTCTTTATCAGTTTCTTCAGTAAAACCCGGGTATCCTGGTCCCACACCATTCACACCCGCAATATCAGCTACGCTGATATCATCAGACAAAGATAATTAGCTGATGCAAAATTAGGCTCGAACCCCGTTTCCCAACATTCGCCTACCAAATAGATTGCACACCCTTTTAGTCTATAAACATGTGAATCTACTTTCTTGAATAACATACACCCAGACCACAATGGTCTGGGTGTATGTTTTATTCCTACATTTTAAATTTATGTATTGAGGATTTTAGCTCTTCTGCCAGGTTGCTGAGGGTGGAAGTGGAAGCTATCATTTCTTCCATGGCCGCCGCCTGTTCTTCAGCCGTAGCAGAGACTTCCTCTGTATGGGCGGCAGTACTTTCGAACTCTTGAACGGTTACGGCAATACTCTTTTGTACCTCATTGCTTTTTTGATAAATCTGCTGGGCTGATAGGCCAACCTCACTCATGGCCGATTTCAGATGCTCAATTGCTTTCATTATCTCCTTAAAGGACTTGCCGCTCTCTTCAATAGTCTGGGTACCAGCATTCACTTCGTTTGCGCCCTGCTCCATAACGACTACGGCCTCTGCCACACCTTTTTGAATACCTGTAATTAAACTGGCTATTTCCTGGGCCGACTGACCAGACTGCTCAGCCAGTTTACGGACTTCTTCTGCCACTACGGCAAATCCCCTGCCATGTTCACCAGCCCGGGCCGCTTCAATGGCAGCATTAAGGGCCAATAAGTTAGTCTGTTCGGCAATAGCACTGATAATATCTACAATCTCCCCAATTTGCTTTGATAAGGCGCCTAACTCCTGAACCTTATCCCCCATGGCATAGGAAGAATTTTTAATCTGCTCCATTTGTGCCACGGCACGATCAATGTATTTTTGTCCTTCACTAGCCATACGACTGGTTAAATCTGTATCTTCCTGGGCTTTTTGATAGCTCTCGTTGATTTTATTCACTGCCTCAACCATGGCTTCCACAGCCTTTTTCACGCTTTCTATCTGCATCATTTGGGCCTCTGTGGCTTTAGCCAGATTTTCCACTGTGATAGCTACCTGATTAGCTCCTTCGCCAGTTTGTTCGGCAGCTGAGGAAATTTCTGAACTGGCCTGGGCTACTCCCTGGGCCGTCTCATCAATCTGTACAATCAACTGCCGCAAATTTTGCATAGCCACGGCAAAGGCCGCCATAGCCTCGCCAATTTCATTTTTGGCGGTATATTTTACTTCCGACCTTAAATCCCCTTCCTCCAAATCTTTGGCGATTCTGGTTAATTCCCGGAGAGGTTTCATTATAGAACGATAGATAATGATACCAAAGACAAAAGCCAGGAGGATACTGACTGAGATAATAATCAGAAGGAAATTACGTGCCTTGTTATAGGCAACGTGGCTCTCCTGATACTTGGTGAAACTAAACTCCTGCTGATAGTTCTGCAAAGTTTGGATATTCTGGAAAACAGAAATCTGTTTTTGGGTCAGTTCATTCAGATAATCATTACTGAATTCACCCCTTTTGCTTTTTGCCTTAATTATTTCTACCGTAGTAGAATAATCGACAAGCCTCTTTTTAATATGGTCGATATTTACTTTTTGCACTTCATCAGAAGCAACTTTCTCAAAATTGGCAATGGCCTGATATGTAGCATTTTCCTCCTTAGCGATTAGTTTTTCCATAGCTTCTCGCTTACCGTCATCCTGGGATAAGACATACATTAAAGCGGCACGGCTCATCTCCTGAAGAGATGACTTGCAATCACTAAGGGCTATTAGTCCCGATACTGATTCTTCGTACAACACTGTTACCGAATCATCTATTTGCTTAAGTTTTGTCATTACCTGAAAGCCGATAAAACCTAGTACAAGGGAAAAAAATAAAATAAGGCCAAGCAATCTTGTACGAAGTTTTACATTGAACACCTTATCGACCCCTTCCAATTCTTATTTTTACTACCGTCCTGAATAATTTAAAAATAATAAGTTACTATATTTGACAAATTTAGCTAAACTCCTTCCCTGGTGAAAGGTTTTTATTAGAAAAAACGGCACTTTTTCAGCAAAATGGTTCCTAGATTCAGTACATTTGGCAGGACTTTATCCAGCGTTTTTACCACTGGCTAAATGTCAAAAAAAACCAGACCGTTCAACCTGATTTTTCCCCCATGATAAACTTGCTAATTTACTGGTGGGACAGATAAGAATTAGTTCATCGCCAGGTAAAATACGAAACTCACCCCCGGGCCCTGCATGAAGGGTTCCATCCCTTTTCACAGCTAGGACCCAGGTTCCCTCTTTCACTCTAAGATTAAGCTCAGACAAGGTTTTATGATAATATCTCTCTTTCGCCGTTAACTCTACAATGCTATACTGGGGGGATAATTCAATATAATCCAGGATATTGGAAGTCGTTAAGTTATGAGCCAGGCGTAAGGCCATATCCCGTTCAGGATAAACTACTTTATCGGCGCCAATCTTTTCCAAAACTTTCCCGTGCAAAGGGCTGTGAGCCTTGGCAATGACATACTTTACCCCTAACTGTTTCAGCATAACGGTCACCAGCACATTGGCTTCAATGTCTTCGCCGATGGCTACAACAACCAGGTCGAAATTCCGAATGCCCAGGGAACGAAGGGTCTCTTCATCCCTGGCATCGGCACAAACAGCGTGGGTAACATGCTGGATAGCCTCCTGGACTAAGTCTTCATCACTATCAACAGCCAGAACATCATAGCCCAGGGCATGTAAAGTACGGGCCACACTCATTCCAAAACGACCTAAGCCAATAACGGCGAATTGTTTCATGCCCTTCCTCCCCCATTATTTCTGCTGTCAAATAGTTTTCCCCTTGCTAATATCCTTTATGAACGTCTACAACATTTATAAAGTGACCTTGTTTTTTTAAATACACATTCAGGTTATGCCGGAAAATCTCCATGGCTCGTTCAATGTATTTAGGGGAGCGTCCCGACAAATGGGGAACAACCACACAGTTGGGGGCATCCCACAAAGGGCTGTCTGCAGGTAAAGGTTCCTGCCGGAAAACATCTAATAAAGCACCACGAATCCACTTTTCGTGCAGAGCCTTGAGCAGAGCATCTTCCTGGACAAGTTCACCCCTGCCTATATTGATAAAGTAGGCACTGGGCTTCATAGCCCTGAACTCCGCCTCCCCAAACATATCCCGGGTAGCGGGAGTAAGGGGGGTAACCACTACGACATAATCACTTTCACGCAGCAAATCATGGAGTCCGCTCCTCGCGTACATAACATCTATGCCTTCCACAGGCCGGCCATCGGTATTAAGACCCAGGACCTTCATGTCAAAGACTTTGGCTTTTCGGGCTATGGTTTGCCCAATACTGCCTGCTCCCACAATTCCCAGAACAGCTCCGGCAATTTCTTCCACGCGGACCGAGCGGTCCCAGAGGTGTTTTTTCTGGTTTTCCAGAATTTCTAAACTCTTCCGGGCCAATAAAAGAATAGCCCCTATGGTAAATTCCGCCATAGGACCGCCATGCATCCCCCTGGCATTGGTAACCAGGATATCTGGCCGTGTTTTTAAGTATTCGAAAGGCATTTTATCCAATCCGGCACTGATTACCTGAATCCAGCGCAAGTTTTGGCTTTTCGCCAGTACCTCAGGTGACAGGTCTTCACCATAGGTAAGAAGGATTTCCGTGTCTTTTAGACGATTCCTGGCTTCTTCTATACTAGAATATACTTCCACCTCCACTTCTCCCATTCCTAGAATGGGAGCCAGGTGTTTCTCTTTTAAGGGAAAAGTAGTAGTAATTTTGTTCATGGTACCCTCCTGTGCCCCGCTATTACGCTATTAGGATTATAATTTAAGTTTCTCTCTTTTCTCCTTATTACCTGTCACTAACAAAAAAATCAAGGACAAATTGCCCTTGATTTTTTGTTCCTTATTGTAATTATATTTTATTTACGGAGCAAAGACTCTATTAATTCAGCTTTCCAATTTTTCTTACCGCTGTTTTTTTATCAAGTTCCCTTTTGAAATCGTTCATTTCTTTTTGTACCCGGCTCTTTACAAATTCATCGCTGGTAAAGAAGTTTAACATATCCCTCACCTCTATTTGATAATTATTTTCAATTAAATTATACTACCACTCCTATGAAATTGGCAAGTCAATCTTTTTTATTTATGTTGTATACTTGTTATTTAGGGTTTGTTATAAGTATTGACATTTCCTTGAAATACAAAAATACATCAATTATTTGATAATTATTTTCATTTTTCCTTGTCTGTCTATCCTTTGGCTATATAAATGTGAATTTTATCAGCGGCCGCTATGATTTATATCACAGCATAATCATCAAGAAACCGTTAAGATAGAAGTGTACAAAAACAGTTTAAAGGAGGAATATTTGATGTTCTGTTATCAATGTATGCAAACTCCCCCAGGGGGCTGTACTAAAATCGGGGTCTGCGGCAAAAACGAAGATATTGCCAGCCTGCAGGACACCATTATATTTGGCTTAAAAGGTGTAGCTGCTTACCGGACCCATGCCAAACAGCTGGGTTATACTGACCCTGAAATCGACAACATTACCCAGGAAGCCCTCTACATGACCCTAACCAATGTCAACTTTAACCTGGAAGAGCATATTAAAATGGCCCTGAAAGTGGGTTCTGCCACAGTAAAAGCCATGGAACTGCTGGATAAAGCTCACACCGACTACTTAGGCATACCCCAGCCCATACAAGTTTCCTCTGATAGAATCGAAGGAAAAGCTATTGTCGTTACTGGCCACAACCTCTTCGCCCTCAAAGAATTGCTTAAGCAAACAGAAGGTAAAGGCATCAATATCTACACCCACTCGGAAATGCTTCCTGCCCACGGTTATCCTGAATTGAAGAAATATCCCCATCTGAAAGGAAATATCGGTAAAGCCTGGTATGACCAGCGTAAACTTTTCGAAGAATTCCCCGGTGCCATTTTGGCTACCACCAACTGTGTAATGCCTATTAGAGGCACCTATGCCGACCGGATGTTCTCCTATGATGTAGCGGGCTTAGAAGGCGTTACCAAGATTGAGAACGATGACTTTACTCCCCTTATTGAAAAAGCCCTCTCCTTACCGGAAGCCAACATTGAATCCGATAAAACAATGCTCACCGGTTTCCACCATACAACTGTCCTGGGTTTAGCTCCCCAGATTATCGATGCTGTTAAATCCGGAAAGATCCGCCGCTTCTTTGTCATCGCCGGCTGTGATGCTCCCGGTAAAGGCGGCGAATACTATCGTGAATTAGCCCTTTCCGTACCCCAGGACTGTGTTATTCTTACTACTTCTTGCGGCAAGTTCCGCTTCAACGATCATGACTTTGGCACTATTGACGGTATACCCCGCTATATTGACCTGGGACAGTGCAACAACTCCATTTCTGCAGTTAAGATTGCCGTAGCTCTAGCGGATGCTTTCAACTGCTCCGTCAATGAATTACCCCTTAGTATCGTTCTTTCCTGGTTTGAACAAAAAGCTGTGGCTATTCTCCTTGGTCTCTTCAGCCTTGGCGTCCAGAACATCTACATTGGTCCTAAAGCCCCTGAATTCCTAACCCCTGGTGTAGTCGATGTACTTCAGAAGCACTTCAACCTTAAACTAACGGGAAATGCTCAGGAAGACCTTCAGAACATGCTGAAAGGATAATTTAAAATGAAAAAGCCCTACCAGCTGGTAGGGCTTTTTCATTTTTTATACACAGGCATAAGGGCAATTAAGGCTTCCGACTGCGCCAAGGCTTGTCATAAGCCAAGTTTTCTTTAATCTCCTTCCAGGAAGTCAAGGTATCCACAAGATGATTGTCAAAGATACGCCTGGCATCATCTAACACCTGAAAAATGAGAGGGTCCTTTACTGAATAAGCCACTCGCGTACCTTCCCTGGTACCAACTAGTTTTAAAACAAAATTATTTCTTCGCTCTCTTTAATACATCTGTTAGAATAATAGAATAATATTAATCCAGGCTGGCGTTTTGGCTCACTACGGCCGACAATACACTTAGGAAGCCTGTACATTCCCGTTCGCAATAAAACCATAATAAGTGAGGGATGACCATGTTTGATCTTAATGTAACCGGTGAGGCATTAGCCTTTATTAAAAGCAAGGGCGGCAGTATCACCATCCAGTGTATGCGTATGGGGAGCGGCTGATGTGGCGGCATGTTAAAGCCCACCGTGTCTGTGGGCGAGCCATCACAAAAGCAGGGATTCACCCGTGTGGAGAAAGAGGGCATTTCCATCTACCTTTCACCGGCTGTTAAACATAAACCTAGTGTAAAAGTAACTATCTCTCTTCAGGGAGTTTGGATTTTTAAGGAGCTTGAAGTACAGGGCCTTTCTTGCTGAAAAAGACCCGGTACCGCAAGGTACTGGGTCTTTTCTCTTCCTAACGGGGTATAATCTTCACTAATTACTACCAACTAACAACTACCAACTAAAAATTGCCGCATTCACCGCCACGCCCGGTCAGTATCTCCAGGGCATGGTCAATCACCTGCAAAAACACCTGGAGGTTCTCGCGAACACCTTTAGGGCTGCCGGGAAGATTAATGATGAGGGTCTTACCCCTGGTCCCGGCAATACCCCGGGAAAGCATGGCTTTGGGTGTGATCTTCAGGCTTTCCTGGCGCATGGCTTCCGCAATACCCGGAACTATCCTGTCGATAACCTGCAGGGTGGCTTCCGGGGTTACATCCCTGGGGCTTAACCCTGTGCCTCCTGTGGTAAGAAGCAAATCAACCTTTTCTTCATCGGCTAATTTGCGCATAAGTCCTGCCAATTGATGGATTTCATCAGGGACTACATGGTAAGCTACCACATCACCCCAGGGTAAAAGCATCTCCTGTAAAAGGGGGCCGCTTTTATCTTCCCGTTCTCCCCGGGAGCCCTTATCACTGACCGTGATGACGGCAAAACGATACTGGGGATACGGATTGATTACATCATTTACAGAAACGGTCCCTCCCTTAAGGACCTCGGCAAAAATCCCTTCCTTAGGCATCACGCAATCCCCGGCCTGGTAATAAATAGCGCAGCGGGTGTGGCACTCCTTACCGATTTGCGTTACCCGCAGGTAGACATCCTTCCCTATCTTTAGTCGTGTTCCCACCGGCAATTTAAGCAGATCCAGGCCCTGGGTAGTAAGATTCTCCGCAAAATCCCCTGGGTTAACATCAAGGCCTAAAGCCTGCATCTTCTCGATACTTTCCAGGGCCAACAAGCTTACCTGGCGGTGGGCAAAGCCCGCATGGGCATCCCCCTCCAGCCCCAGATCTTTCAGGAGTACGGCAGTACCCACATTCTTCTTCCGTTCCCCTTTTTTTTCACTGGTACACACGGCTACTAACTTTCCCATTGGTCTTTCCCTCCTTATAGCCGCTTCCGCGGCATTCGCCTTCCGATTACCGCTATCCGACTACCATAAAAATACCTATGCGTAAAAACTTAAGGTGTTTCCCTCTGAAAATGCCCGGAGCGCCCGCCTTTCTTCTCAAGGAGCCTGATATTCCCCATGACCATCTCTTTATCCACTGCTTTACACATATCATAAATGGTTAAAAGAGCCACGTTTACCCCGGTTAAGGCCTCCATTTCCACGCCCGTCTGCCCCGAAGTCTTTACTTTCACCGTCACCGCAATTTTATGCTCATTCTCATCCAGATTGAAGTCTACAGCCACACCACTTACAAAGAGAGGATGACACATGGGAATTAAGCGGCTGGTTTCCTTGACGCCCATGATAGCCGCTACCTGGGCCACTGCCAGAACATCACCTTTAGCCATTCTGCCGGCTTTCACCAGGTTAAAAGTATCCCTGTTCATGGTAATTTCGCCCCTGGCCACAGCCTCCCGCTGGGTCACACTTTTTCCTGATACATCTACCATATGGGCCCGGCCGTGGACATCGAAATGAGTCAACTCAGCCAGGGGAGGTTTGGTTTTTAGATATTTGGTAGCCACAAACTCTGCTAGAAGATTAATGTTGTCAAAAGAAAAAGCAGGGACAGGTGTTTTTAGATCAGTTATGTCCGTTACCACAGCTACCAGGTCCTCTAAAGGAGCGGTAATCTCTTTGCCTACTTCCCGTCTTATCACTTCAATCTTAGGTTTGCTTCCCCATTTATATCCTTCAATCAGGATAATATCCACATTCTGCAGCATGGCCCCTACATCATCCAGATTCCTGCGGGCCGGTGTATGCTGGATGATGGCATATTTATCAGAGGAAATAATAGCCACTGCCCTGGCCCCAGCCTGGGCAAAACGCCAGGAGTCTTTGCCGGGATGATCCAGTTCTAGTCCGTGGGCATCGTTCTTAATGGCTCCTACCCTATAACCCAGTTTGATCAGTTCGCTGATTAATTGTTCCATCACCGTAGTTTTCCCTGTGCCTGAAGCACGGGCTACAATAGATACCATCGGTACTGTCATCAATACATCCTCCTCAACCACCAACCTTAGACATACTGCGCCTGTCCTCTCCCAGGTCACGGTTTCTTTGAGCGCTCATGGCATGTTGCTGCCTTTTCACCCCCAGAGCTTTCCTGAATAATTCCTGTAAAGCTTCCGGGTCATGGAGTACAGAACGCACAGGTAGTTCCTCCTGCCAGTAAAGACAGGGCTTCAAATACCCGTCAGCCGTCAGGCGCAGCCTGTTACAGCTTAAACAGAAGTGTTTGCTTACAGGATGGATTAAACCCACGGAGCCTAAGGCACCAGGAAGTTTAAACATTTCGGCGGGCCCGCAGCCCCTGACTTCTATGGGCTCTAGAGGTAAACCCAGGGCGCAGGCCCTGTCTTTGACAGCCTGGAGAGAGAGATATCTTCCCTCCCAGGAAGCATCGTGGGTATCTACAGGCATATATTCAATAAATCTCACATGCAGGGGATATTCTAGGGTTAAGCAGAGAAAATCGTCAATTTCCCCATCGTTTATCCCCTTCATGAGCACTACATTAATTTTTACAGGATTCAACTGGTAATGAAGGGCTGCTTTAATTCCCGCCAGCGCTTTGTTTAAATCCCCGCCCCTGGTGATCTTAGCGTAAGTTTCTTGTTTTAAGGAATCGAGGCTGACATTGACGCGCTTTAATCCCGCATTTTTTAAGGCAAGGGCCCTCTCTTCCAGGAGCAGTCCGTTGGTGGTCAGTGCAATGTCTTGAATCCCGGGGATTTCAGCAATTTTCTTGATGAAGTGTTCTATCCCCTTGCGCACCAGGGGTTCCCCCCCGGTTATCCGGATTTTTTTAATCCCCGCCTCAGCCCCTGCCCTTACAACTTTAAGAATCTCTTCATAGCTTAAAATTTGCCGGCGCTCCAGGAGTGGAACACCTTCCGGTCCCATGCAGTACACGCAGCGCAGGTTGCAGCGGTCCGTCACAGAAATCCGGAGGTAATCATGTCTCCGCCCATACCTGTCTTCCAGCACCTTCATCATTTACATACCCCCTGCCTATATTTCCCCTGCAATAAACTTTCGTGTCTTTTCGGACTGCGGCTCTTTAAAGAGTAAATGGGTAGCTCCCGTCTCAATCAATCTTCCTTCGCTCATAAAAAGGGTAATATCGGCCAGCCTTTTGGCCTGGAACATATCATGAGTAACTACAATGGCAGCCATCCCTTCTGCCTGGCAGATTTCCTTGAGGACAGTTTCCAAAAGGCCCGTATGGCCCGGATCCAAATTGGCCGCCGGTTCATCCAGGACTAATAAACGGGGCCGGGGGGCTATGGCTCTGGCCAGGGCCACGCGGGCTCCTTCCCCGCCGGATAAAGCATCTGCGTATTTATTTTTAAATTCCCTCAAACGGAATTTATCCAGAAGATACTCCAGTCTTTCCTGCTGCGCACTTCTGGACCAGTTCCTGATTTTCAAGCCGTAAAGCAGGTTTTCCTTTACTGTAGTTTGAAAAAGGTAAGGCTTTTGCCACATGCAGGTGATTTCAGGGATAGGCTGGGTTAAGGGTTTATTCTCCCACCGGATCTCTCCTTCCCGGGGTTTTTCCATGGCGGTAAGTACCCGGAGGAGAGTGCTTTTCCCCGCACCGTTGGGCCCGATAATCCCGTAAATCCGGCCCTCTGAAAAAGTAAAATTTATCTCCTTTAACACCCAGCGTTGGCCGTAGCATTGGGAAACATTTTTTAGTTCCAGCATTCCTCCTCACCTCCGGTACTGCCAGGCATATAACAGGCTGTTCACGATAAAGGAGAGCAATAAGAGGACCAGCCCTAAAGCAATAGCCAGGGAAAAGTTGCCCCGGCGGGTTTCCAGGACAATGGCTGTGGTTAAAACCTGGGTATAGCCTTTAATGTCTCCTCCCACCAGCATCACCGCACCTACTTCCGCAATGACCCTGCCAAAAGCTGTGACCAGGGCAGTTACCAGCGTCACCTTTAATTCTGTAACCAGGGTAAATAAAGCTTGTCTGGGACTGGCTCCCAAACCGCGGGCCGTCATGAGCACCATCTCAGCTTTTCCTGCCACAGCCGAAATGGTCAGTCCTGTTACGATAGGAAGAGCCAGGATAAACTGGGCAAGAATCATGGCTGCGGGTGTGAAAAGTATATAAAAGTAAGGGGCAACAGGCCCGCTGCGGGAAAGCAAAAGAAAGACCAGCAGGCCCACAAAAACGGGTGGGAGGCCCATAGCCACGTACAATGTTTTAAGAATGATACTCCTTCCGTGAAAATTCCTCAAACCTAAGAACAGTCCCGCCGGTATACCAATGATACCGGCCAGTACAACTGCCGTAAGCGAAATATAAAGAGAGCGGCCGATAATTTGATAAAGCTCTCCGTCTCCCGAAAAAATAAGTTCTAAGGCTTTGTACAAAGCTTCTTCCAGCAAATTCATCTACCTTTCCCTGGGGGACAGCGCATTATACATACCCGTACATGACTTTACCTGCGTCTCTCATGCTGTAGCCGCCCAGTGCTTCTACTTCTTGTTGAAAAAGGGGATCTTTGATCATCTGTAACAAAGTCTGCCCCAGAGTAGAATGATAAAAATCCCTGGTCATTAAGAGGTCATAACGTTCTTCACCTATGGGAACAAAATCCAGGTGATAGGCCCGGGCCGCGGAGAGAATACCCAATCCCACCTGAGCCGTTCCCGCCGCCACGGCGGCAGCTACATTCAGGTGGGAATATTCTTCTCGCTGATAACCCAGTATTTCATTGGGGTTTATACCCTCTTCCTGCAATAGATAATCGAAAAGCAGGCGGGTTCCTGCCCCCTTCTGTCTGTTGATAAAGAGCGCCCTGGTCCTGACAATATCTCTCACATTCCTAATATCCAGGGGGTTACCCGGTGAAACCATCCACCCTTGCATCCTGTAGACCAGGTTAATCAGGAGAATATTTTCCCCTGGCAAAAATTTTTCTATATAAGGAATATTGTACTCCCCTGTCTGGCTGTCAAAAAGGTGAACTCCCGCCAGATGGGCTTCGCCTTTTTTAATGGCCATAATCCCTCCCATACTGCCCACATGGGAAGAGGATAAAAAGAGCCGGGGATCGGTGCGCCTTAAAGCGGTAGCCAAAAGATCAAGGGTTAAATCATGGCTGCCCACGGCGACCAGGGTGTTTTTTAATTCCTGTTCGGGACGAAGCAGTTCTATTTCCACTTCTTCCCCCTGCTCATAGCCCAGGGACTCCGCCGGAATAGTGAGAATGCCATGGGCTTTCACCAGGGACATGGTCACTCCGGCCCCCCGGTTCAGGGGATTGGCCACATAATTTCCATTGATAAAACCCACCGTCATCCGGATGAATTCTTCGCTGCCCATCTCGGAAACAATACGGCGGCCCAGTTTCGCTTTAAGCCGGGGGCGTTGGGGTTCGGGCAGATGCAGGTATTTATAAATTAAAGGTTTAACAAACCAGTCCAAAGCCAGATAAGCGGAGACAGGATACCCCGGTAAGCCGATGACGGGCTTTCCCTGTATGATACCAAGGATAGTGGGTTTACCGGGACGTGTGGCAACGCCGTGGACCAGAACCTCCCCCAGGGACTCAATGACATGGACCGTAAGATCTTCCCGCCCTGCGGAAGATCCCGCGTTCATGATAACCATGTCAGAATGGAGCAGTGATTCCACTACAGCCTCTTTTAATTTCTCAAGCTTATCGCGGACGATTTCATGGAGGAAGGGTTCGGCTCCCCACTGTCTGAGATAACTGGCTATCACTGTACCGTTAAACTCAATAATCTCCCCCGCTTGAGCCCTGGTGCCTGGTACAACCAGCTCATCACCGGTAGGTATAATGGTCACTCTAGGTTTGGCAATCACATCAATTTGTTGTTTACCGCCCGCCAGGATAGCTCCCAAGTCGGGAGGTGTCAAATAATGATAAGCAGGTACGATGATTTCTCCCGCCACCACATCCTCGCCCACAGGCCGCACATGCTGCCAGGGAGCAGCCGGAGCCATGATTTCCACCTGGTTTTCTCCCACTGGCTGCACATCTTCTATCTTAATTACCGCATCAAAACCCTCGGGTATGGGATCTCCCGTATCCACTACCCGATAATTTTTCCCTTCGGTTAAAAGGAGAGGATTCTGGTCATTGGCTCCATAAGTCTCCCGGGCCTTCACCGTAATCCCGTCCATGGCCGCAGCAGGATAAGAAGGCATGGAGTATTCGGCAAAGACTGCCTCTGCTGTAACCCTGCCCAGGCTGGCAGTAACGGGTATCCTCTCTTTCCTGGGAATAAAATTAACCCTTTCCAGGAGCATCTGTTTTGCCTGCGTCCGGGGTATATTGTTTAAATAGATTTTCCGCAATGAACTTCACCTCCTAATCCCATAAAATGACGTCCACTTGCGAACCGGCCAGGAGCCCCTCGCTCTCGGCAGGGACCACCACAAGCCCCTGGGCATCGGCTAAAGTCCGTAAAAGCCCTGAACGGCCGAAAACGGGCGTGGCTTCAATCCCATCACCTTTTTTACTGAGTTTAACCCGCACATAATCTGTCCTGCCGCTGCGAGAAGGTATATTTTTTGTTAAGAATGCTTTTACCGTAGCTAAGAAGGGCTGTTCCTCCCGGCCCAATAACCTGTCGATAATAGCTGTACCAAACAAAGCAAAAATATTGAGCGCTGAAACGGGATGTCCCGGAAGTCCCAGGACCGGTTTTCCCTGGCACTTGGCCAACAGTGTTGGCTTTCCCGGCTGTATGGCCACCCCTTCCACCAAAAGCCCCGGTTTACCCAGTTCTTCCAGGACCTGGGCAGTGAAATCTCTGGTACCCACGGAACTTCCTCCCGAAAGAACCAGAAAGTCAACCTGCTGCAGTAATTCTTCAATCCCGGACTTAAAAACCTGATAGGAATCCTTTAAGATACCTCCATAGATGATTTCCGCCCCTCTTTGCCGGGCCAGTTCCCCTACGGCTAAAGCATTGCTGTCCCGGATCTGTCCCGGCTTAAGGGTCACCGTCGTATAGGGAACAATTTCATCACCTGTAGAAAGGATACCTACCCTGGGTTTTACTGCAACCTGAAGGGTGGCTATCCCTAAAGAGGCAAGGACGCCTATTTCGGGAGCACGCAGCAAACGTCCCTTTTCTAAAATGATCTCCCCCTGCCGGATGTCTTCCCCCCGCCTGATGATGTTTTCCCCCGGTGCTACCTGGCGATAACAATTCACAATATCCCCTAAAACCTCTGTATCTTCCACCATAACAACTGCATCTGCACCGGCGGGAATCATCCCTCCGGTGGGTACATAGATACAGGTTCCCGGAGAAAGAGGCGGAGCCCCTTCCCCCATCCGCACCTCACCAGTTAAGGTGAGCAGGGCAGGCATACTTTCACTGGCACCGTAGCTGTCAAAGGCTTGCAGGGCATAACCATCTACCGTGGAGCGGTCAAAACCGGGAACATCCTCGGGCGCAACCACATCCCTGCCCACTACGCGCTGCCCCCCATCTTTGGTCTCTACGGTTTCCACGCCTAAAGGGGAAAAATTTTCACTGATAATCCTGAGCACCTCTCCCGGTGAAGTAACTTGTAACAAGCGCACCTCATCAACCCCCAAGGAAAACTTGGCTTGTGCCCAGCGACGGGCAAAGGCAGAAGCCTTGTTCTATTGTATTAACCCTAAAGATATATTCACAGAAACCATGCAAAAATTAATGCCGGCATTTTCCATTCCTCGGAAAGGCGCCGGCAGCGAATAGGCATAAAGCAAATCTCCTTTCCAAACACGGGAGGCAACAGGATTTCTCCTGGTACCCATTGACTCAAATACCATAGTTTCCCTTAGGTATTGTGAGTTCGGAGTTATCTTTTATTCTCTTTGTGCAAAATTTAGTGGCTGCAGATAGGACATTGGGGATTAGCGGCTAAAGTAATGGTCTCAAACTTTGTTTCCAGAGCATCGAAAATTAATAGTTTCCCTACCAAAGGTGTGCCAATTCCCAGAATAAGCTTGAGGGCTTCCTGGGCCTGTAATACCCCAATCACTCCGGGCATCACCCCCAGGAGACCTATAGGCCTTTTTTCCCGCAGGTTTAAGCCGGGATAAAGGCACTGGTAACAGGGTCCGCCAGGAGGGCGAAAAGTAGTGACAAGCCCGGCAAAATCCTTAACACCACCCTCAATCCAGGGTTTTTCCAGGGCAAAACATACCTCATTGATTACCCGGCGGGTTTCTAAATTATCAACAGCGGCGATGACAAGATCATACTGGGGAACTATCTCCCGGGCAGTATAGGAATCGAAGCGCATCTGATAGGTGTTTATTCTAAGCTGAGAATTAAAGGCCTCCAGTTTCTCCCGGGCTGAAATAACCTTGGGCCTGGATAAATCTTTTTCCCAGTGAATAATCTGGCGGTTAAGATTGGTGATCTCTACGGTGTCACTGTCAACCAGACCGAGGGTTCCTACACCGGCTGCCGCCAGATAATATAAAACAGGGGAACCCAGCCCGCCTGTTCCTACTACCAGGACTTTTGCTTGCATAAGCTTTTTCTGACCAGCTTCATCTACCTGGGGAAGAATTAACTGACGCTCATAACGTAAAAATTCTTTTGGATACCCACTCATGCATCATCCCCCCCATAAATTTTATACAATTGGTATTCCACATCCACAAGGAAAACTCCTGCTAATACCTGTCCCAGTTATAACGTTTCAGCAGGTATAACAGCGGTAGCCCTAAAAAATAGCAGGCCAGGAGCTGTCCAATACCCACATATAACATACTGGCCAGAAGGGGTGCTTCCAGCACATAGTTAAGAATAAAACCCACCACCACGGCATTCACTACCACGGGGGGGAGCGGTGCTAAAAGGATGCTGGGCATTTTACTGGTAAGATAGCCTGCCACCAGGGTAGCCACGCTTCCGAAAATAATGTCCACCGCTCCCAGGCCGCCGTAAATGTTGGCAATTAAACAGCCGATAAAAAGCCCCAGAACACTTTCGGGGAAAATAAAGGGAAGTACAGTTAAAGCTTCCGAAACCCGCACCTGGATCATCCCATAACTAAAGGGGGCCAGGACAATAGTAACGGCAGCATACAGTGCGGCAATAATGGCAATGCGTACAATCTTGTTTGTAGTCATCGGTTCACCTCGTCCTTTTAAAACTAACGGCGATTATTCTTGTTTTAAAGTTTTCTCAAACTTCAGAGAAACCTCGCTGTAACCTAATTGCTTATAAAATTCATGGGCCCTGACCCTTCTTTTATTGCTGTTTAGCTGGATACTCTGACAATTTCTGCCCTTGGCAATTTCCTCCACCTTATGCATAAGCATTTTCCCAATCCCCAGTGAACGCAATCCTTCTTTTACCACCAAACTGCCTATATAAGCTACAGGCTTTGCTTTATGCAGATAATACTTGATATTAAAGCTAACCAACCCCACTATTTCACCCTGGTACAGGGCTAAATACACATAATAATCGGGATTTTCCAGCATGCGCTGGAGAACATCCCTTACTTGCTCTTTTGTCGTCGTATAACCCAGTTCAGCGGCCAGTTCCACAATGGCATCAACATCACACAACTCCGCTTCTTTTAACGCTAGCATGCTCCCACCACCTTTATACAAATAAACAGAAGGATACCTCCTTCTGTTTTTAATCGATAATTAAAATATTATCATTTTACAGGCATTTTTCCAAGCTAGTTATGAGCGGAATTGGTTATGGTAACCACCATACTTACTTCCCCTTCCTTGTCCGCAGTGTTAAACATGGTCATCAAACTACGCCATACGGCACCTTCCTCGCCGTGGAGGTGTGTGGACATAGAGCCTACCTCATATTCTACATCGCTGGTTTTGATAGCTTCCAGAGCATTATTAATAATTTGCGAAGCCTTAGTGGTCTTTTGTGGGTACAAGGATACTTCTGCACATATTTTCATGTTCTTTAACCTCCCTCGTAGATTAATACACAAATTCGAAAATACCAGGATTTTTTTTGACACTATTTAACTTTTACTAAATTTACCTTGAATATGCATTTATTGTCCCGGCTTAGAAAAAAACTCATAATCACCCAGGAAGAAGAAATAATAATGCTAGGGAGGTGAAATTAATGCAAAAGAACACTACAGGCTGGATTGTTACAGGAGTAGGTGCCGCTGTAACCGGAGTCGGGGCTTTAGTGGGCGGGAGTCTTGGTGCAGGCATAGCAGGTTTTGGCCTGGCCCATGTTGTCCTGGGAGTTTTAGACAATTTTAGACCCACCGTCCGCCGCTAGTTTGTGAACTTTGCATTAATATCTTCCTGGTGTTTAAAAGCCGTCCCCCCGGGACGGCCTTCACTTTTTTATGTTTATGAACATAATAATTCGCTAAAACTAATTTTCATACCCACTTTGCCCTCTTTAAACTTGGGATCAAAAACCTGGTACAATCGAGACATGGCGTGAAACCCTGTACAGTGTAGTGGTATGACATATTCTATATCACTTTCCCGGATAATATTTATATTATTCTCAATCTCAGCGGGTTTGGCCTCCGCAAGGTGCATACCTCCCAGGACAGCAAAAATCCTTTGTCCACCCGCCAGTCTTTGGGCATAGGCCAGGGTATTGGCTAGCCCTGCGTGTGTACAGCCTAAAATCAAAACCGGGCCCTGTTTTGTCAAGACTAAAATAAACTGGTCATCGGCGAGGGAGTCCTTAAGCCATTCCTCCTTACCGGGAACCAGAAAATTAGGATATTCCACAGGGGAAAGGCGCGGTATCTCTCCAGACAAGATCACCCCTGGATAGAGTTCAGTGGGACCTCGGGAAAAGGTAAAACTGGCCCCTTGTTCTTCCAATTCTTTTTGGGAAAAAGGCAGGCCACAATCACGCATCACTTCTTTTTCGCGAACATAGCGTGTGATAAAAACATCAGGATGGGCGTAAACAACAGGATGACAGCCCCCTTTAAGCAGGGAAAGTAATCCTCCCGTATGGTCGTAATGACCATGGCTCAGGGCGACTTTTTTTATTTGAGCCAGATCAATATTAAGTTTCGCTGCATTATGATTCAGTACCAACCCTTGTCCGGTATCAAAGAGAAGCTGTTTCCCATCACATTCCACCAGTAAAGATAAGCCGTGCTCAGCTAGAAAACCTTTCCCCCCCGCCTTATTATCGGCAAGAATTTGCACTATAAGGTTGTCTACCATTTTCTCCCTCCATTCCATAAATCATTATACAGAAAATAATTAACCCCAGCGATGTTCTAATACCACCCCATCAATTAGAGAATGCTGCCGGTGGTAAACTGTAATCATTTCCTTAATGGGATAAAAAAGAGGCTGGGGCAGCTGGTCTAAGGAGAACCATGCCCATTCTGTAATTTCCAGAGGTGATTTCACTTGAGGTTCACCGGAAATACCATGGGCCAGAAGGCTAAAGGTTAAATAGTGTGATGTGGGTAAAATAACATTATGTACTGATAAAACACGAATCTCCCGGGCAGTAAGACCACTTTCTTCCTCTAGCTCCCGCAAGCCGCATTCCCGTATGGCTTCTCCATACTCCAGCCTCCCCATGGGGACGCACCAGTACCCTCCTCCTACCAAATCAGGATGCCTTTTCCCCAAGAGGATTTTCCCCTTTTCAATAACAAGAACGCCAACAGCTACCCCAGGTTTCATTTTTCCTCCCCAAACATGTACTATTACTATAAAATTTAATTACCTTTAGTTCATTATAACATCTCTTTACGCTTTTCCAGGTAATTTCATAATAAATAATTATAAAATAATAAAAAGGAGTAAGCCCTTCAGGAACCTACTCCTTTTTCCTTTATACCATTAATTCAGTTTCAAGGATTTCACCACGCACCCCAATTTTTACACGCTGTACAGGGATCTTTTTACCAGCACGCTTTAATGCCTCCTCTACCAGGCGCACCATGCCATAACAGCAGGGCACTTCCATATGGGTAACAGTAATACTCCTGAGATTATTGTGCTTAATAATGGCCGTCAGTTTTTCCAAATAATGTTCTACATTATCCAGTTTGGGACATCCCATGGCCACTGTTTTACCCTTCAAGAACTTACGATGAAAATCGGCATAAGCCAGGGGTACACAATCAGCAGCCAGCAGCAAGTCAGCGTCTGCAAAAAATGGTGCTGTCACGGGAAGCAGATGTAGCTGTACAGGCCACTGTCTTAAAGCACTGGTCAGCTCTTCTTGAAAAGTACCGGCCTTTTCCTCATCATTACGGAAAGACATCAGTCTGGAGCCTGGGCAGCCACCGGCGGGCGGTACAACTGTTTTTGGGGTTTCATGATGCTCGTGTTTATGGGGTTCCCGTCCAATACTCTTGAGGTGTTTTTCTACAGCCCTTTCGTCAAATTCCTCCGCTTCCCTTTCCTCAATGGTGATGGCATTCATGGGGCAAGGTCCTAAACAGGCTCCCAGCCCGTCACACAGGTTTTCTGCTACCAGACGGGCCTTTCCGTCAATAATTTGAATGGCTCCTTCGGCACAGGCCGGTACACAACTACCACAGCCGTTGCACTTCTCCTCGTCAATTTTCACAATTTTACGTATAACCATCTATATTACCTCCTTAACAAATTAGCCAGTGTTTTTGTACTTTCATTATGGCAAAAAGGAAAAAAACAGTCTGTGATTTAAATCATCTTAAATCCTGATTTGTTTGTACTTTCTTCAAGTGATTTTTAGGAATTTAAGGAATTTACAGAGGGTAAAAGCCTTCTTATAGAGAATAAAGTAAAAAAAAGGCGGAAAAGGAGGATAAAAAATGGCTACTATAGTCGTGGAAAAGCTGTCTTTTTTACGATTAATGGTATGTATTCTTTTCCTGCCCGGTTTTGTGCTTATGAACCAGAATCTTCCCCGGGAATTTTATTATGTTGCGGGGTTTACCTTCCTTTACGCCCTTATCCTTTTTTTACTGGCAAGAATAAAAAAGAATATTCCTCTCGTTTTTTTCTGCAGTTTTTTTATTGATCTGATCTTAATCAGCTTCATTGTTTACTATGGCGGACCTTATGGTCATGTCCTGACAGGCTTTTATTTTCTCCCTATTATCAGTATGGCTTCCCATATAAAACCCTACCCGGCCTTGTGTACGGCTTTTCTGGCTGGACTCGCTTATATGCTTACCGGATATTATGCTAAATTTTCTCCTGCCCTTATGAGTATACAGACTGCCTTTTTCTTTATCCTGGCCTTCTTTACCTGGCTAGAAAAGCAACGTTACCGTCAAACATACTTTGTGCAAGCTAACCTGGATACACTAACCAAAATTTATAACAGGCGCTTTTTCAACCATGCCTTGTCCCGGTTAGTGGAGCGAAAAACCCCTTTTTCCCTGCTGCTTTTAGATCTCGATGACTTTAAAAATCTTAATGATACACAAGGTCACCATCATGGCGATTATGTCCTCAAAATCGTGGCTGCCACCATCAAGGAGTGCACACGGGCCTCGGATATTTCCTCCCGTTATGGCGGCGATGAATTCGCCATTATCTTACCTCACACTTCGAAAGAAGCCAGTAAACAGATAGCAGAAAGAATCCGCAACAAGGTCTTAGTTCATCCCAAATTTCTTATTTATTCCCGCATCAGCTTATCTATAGGCATTGCAGCCTTTCCCGCCGACGCCGACAGCCCGGAAAGTATTGTACAGAAAGCCGATGAAGCTCTCTACAAAGCTAAAGCACGGGGAAAAAATTTTGTCTATGTTTATTAAATTATTTTATATTATTTATAAAGAAAATAGCTCAAAACAACAAGCACCCCGGGTGCTTTTTTTGTCCCCACTAGTGATAGCAAGGAATAGTATAAGCTAGGAGAAAGATATAAATTTTTATAGTATTTAATTGACTGGGGAGAGCAAACATGCGCTATGAATATAAAACTGTGCGGATTGAAAACCAAAATACCTGCCTGTCCGGGGCCATTCTTGATTCGGCCCTAAATGACCTGGCTCGAGAAGGTTGGTCTCTCGTTACTATCCTTCCTCATCAATGCAAGAACTCTCAACTCTGCCTTCTGGCTATTTTCTCACGGGAAAAGAGAACTTCTCTGTTTAATATCAACTATCCTCCTTATAGTGATTAAATCAAGCATAAAGCACCTCTCAACGAGGTGCTTTATGCTTGATACTACCTTATTTCAATCTGCACAGACAGGGTAACTTCAAGGACCAGGTTTCTCACCGTAATAGTATATGTTCCTGGCGGTACCTGACGCCCATTATTATCAAGCTGGTTCCAGAACTCGGTAATTACCTGGGTACCACCCTCGAAAATAGTGATTACCCGCTGGAATTGAGCAAAGGTACGACCTTCCGACCAACGCCATACTACATTTCCCTGGGCGTTAGTAGCTGTAATCTCTATGATTTGACTGGTAGGATACCTTAATGTGATAGGATCATCTGTGGTGTTTGTTTTAGTAAGGGTAATTTTTATGCTTTCTCCCCGCTGATAAACACGTTTATCAGTAAAAAGTATAAGTCTCAAACCTCTAACAACCTTGGTATCAATAGGCGTTCCAGTAGGAGGTTTAGGTTCAAGGGGACAACAATTTACTCCCAAAGCCCGCCAAGTAGTTTCATCAACCACACCCGTTACAGGTAAACCTTGTTGACGCTGAAATTGCCGAACAGCCCGCTCTGTTCTTCTACCGAAATCACCGTCTATTGCACCTGAATAAAAGCCCCGTTCTTGTAAAAGTCTCTGCAGTAATCTTACAGCAGGACCTCTACGGCCCGGTCTTAATACAGGACAATGGCATTCTTCCGGTGGAGGCGGAGGAGGGGGAGGAGGTCCAGGAGTTACACCACAATTCTCACCTAAAGCAACCCAAGTTGGGATATCGACTATACCTGTAACAGGTAAGCCCCGCTGCCGTTGAAACGCCCTTACCGCAGCATCGGTCCTGGGTCCAAAAATACCATCAGCAGGTCCTGGGTCAAAACCGGCATTTTTCAGTAAAGCTTGCAATCGGGTAACAGCAGGACCTCTATCTCCCTGGCTTAATCGCGGGCAAATCGTACTAGGTGGGGGTGGAGGCGGAGGTGTAGGTGAAGATCCGGTGGGAATGATTAAGACCTGACCCACAAAAATAAGGTTCGGATTGGTAATATTATTAACCCGTATAATTGCCTCAATAGTCGTATTAAATCTTTGGGCAATAGATGATAAAGTATCACCCGCTTGAACTACATATTGCATCGGGTAATCAACTCCTTATGATATGATTCGCCCTATATGATATGTTTGAGCGGGTGATATTGTTATTCTAGCACCAGCCTCTATCTTTTAAAGCCTTAGCCACGCGCTGTACTGCTACACCAAAGGCAGCCGTCCGCCAGTTTTCCCAGTTTTTCTCTTCCTTAAATTTCTTTATGGTATAGAAGGCATCAACCAGCATCTTTTCCAACCGTTCCTGTACTTCCCCATCGGACCAGTAAAGACCTGTCCTGTTTTGTACCCATTCAAAATAACTTACTGTAACACCACCAGCGCTGGCCAGAATATCAGGGAGAATGATTACACCTTTTTTATTAAGAACTTCATCAGCTTCCGGTGTAATTGGTCCGTTGGCCAGTTCGGAAATCAAGCTTGTCTGGATTTTATCCACATTACCTTCGTGAATAATTCCTTCTAAAGAGGCAGGTAAGAAAATATCACAGGGAATTTCCAAAACCTCATCGGGGGTAATTTGTTTGCTGGCTGGGTATGTCTTTAAGCTACCGGTCTTGGCTTTGATTTCATCGGCCAGGTCAACATTAATACCCTCTGGATCATAAACTCCTGATTTACTGTCACAAATAGCTATAATTTTCGCACCCTCCGCAGCAAAGAGACGGGCGGCTATGGCCCCGGCATTACCATAACCGTGGACACATACGGTAGCGCCGGCCAATTCTTTGCCCATACTGCGGTAAGCGGCTCTGGTTACATAAAGGCTACCCTGGGCAGTTGCCGATACACGCCCCCTGGAACCGCCTACACTAAGAGGTTTACCGGTAATCACACCAAATTCGGGATTTTGCTGAATGATAGAAAATTCATCCATCATCCAGGCCATGATTTGGGGAGTTGTATACACGTCCGGTGCCGGAACATCCTTGTCAACACCGATCACAGGCGCAATGGCTCTAATATAACCGCGACTCAAGCGTTCTAATTCGGTTACTGATAATTCCTTGGGATTAACCTGTACCCCACCTTTTCCACCACCATAAGGTAAACCAGCTATGGCACATTTAAAAGTCATCAGGGTGGCCAGAGCTTTTACCTCTTCAAAAGTGGTTTCGGGATGGAATCTAATACCACCCTTACCCGGTCCCATTACATCAGTGTGTAGTACTCTCCAGCCTTTAAAAACCCGGGTCGAACCGTCATCCATCTTAACAGGGATAGCCACTTCTACTGATCGTTTGGGTTCAGTCAGCACCTGACGGGTGGCCTCATCAAGTCCCAGGCTATCACAGGCTTTTTGTACCAAACTGATGGCCCTCTGATAGAACATATTATTTTCCATGCCAATCCCCCCAGAATTTTTTTAATTTTCAGCTTAATTATACCACTTTATGTTGTATCATGTATACAGTATATTAAATAATAATTGCCTCTATACCCATAAAAGAGAAATAAAATTTTTTTACTTCCGAGATAAGACTGCTACCTTATTGTTCATCCGCCAGATATATGTTATTCTTAATTATACCCTCCAATGTTTTATATAATTTTTGTTTGTTGCCCCCAGAATAGGGGCAATCTTTTTCTAAAACTATTTTTTATATTTTTATATTCTAAAATCCACCAGTGGGTGGATTTTTTCACATTTAAGGCTTGTCATATACGAGCATAGGAATTTACTTCCCTCGGGAATGTTCCACCACAGGCACAAGTGCAACTAAGGTTCCCAACTTCGTTGCTCTCGTTGGAAGCCATGTTTTCTTTGTTTCAAAGGGAACCCATGCGTTCCCTATGACGCTCCGCTGTTACCCTCCTTATCAAACTTAAGGGACTACGTCCCCTAACACCCCTGTCTAGGAAATTTATATAATTTCCCAAACTATAAAAAAGATTAAAACCCGGGCGCAGGGCAGCCGGGTTTTAATCTTTTAGTACCCTCCAATGTCTTTTCTGTGTTACATCATGATAGCTACATATAACATGCAAACTACTGCAATGGATACATATACTAACAGCAGTTTAAGACTAGTATTGTTGTTTTTACCAAACACAATACTATTAAACATCCATCCTCATCTCCTGACACTCGACTTAAGCGACAAAATTTTTCTTTTCCAGGGTAAACAAGGACTCGGTGGGAATACCAAAATCATATCGGCCATTCTGGTAATCAACAATGGTTCCTACCCCCACAACAACTGCTCCATGGGCCTTGGCCATGGCTATAGCCCCTTTGACAGTGGTCCCGGTATTAATAAGGTCTTCAATAATCAACACTTTTTCGCCCGCTTTGAGTTCAAAATTAGGTAAAAGCACTACCTGATTATCGCGCTTCTCCCCGTAAATAACCCGCAGGTTAAGGGCACGGGCCACATCACGGGCTGCCATCACACTACCGGTTAAAAGTCCCAGTACTACATCAGCCTTGATATGTCTAAGTTTCCAAGCCAGAGCACCACAAACCAGGTCGGCGTATTGGGGGTATTGCAATAGCTTACTTGGTTCTACCCCACCGTCGACTATAGCCCCCGTCTTCTTAATCATCGTTTTTAGTTCCTGTTGGGAAAGCATTTTTTGTTTCCTCCTTTATAATTTACAACCATTCCCAAAACACACACAGGTAGCCAGGGGAACACTAGCTACCTGCTCAACTACAGATGGCACCGGGGGTAGACCGGGCCGTGTAGAGAATTACTAGTTTAGTGGGTCCGGGGTCGCTCCCCAAAGGGAGGGTGATCCCCGGCCCAAAGATGATATTTTGGTTATCTGAAGAGCTTGTTAAGCCCGTAACTAGACAAATTAAAACAGAAAGCAGGCAGCAAATCACTTAAGGGATTTACTACCTGCATTCTTAACAATGGGGTGACCCACGTCACTGCAGATAAATTTTGTCTCAGCGGAAGAACTCTTCTGAGGCTTCATTCCGCTTTTGTATACATTATAATCTGCTTTGGACTGTTTTGTCTAGAGGTTTTTTTTATTTTTTGTGAAATATTATTCTTATTTTTTCTAAAAAGATGTGCAGGTTTTTGGGAATCATAGGCGAATAATAAAACTTGCCATATATTTTCTTAGAGGAGGTACTCAGCATGCCAGTTGTACAGATTGAAATGATCGAGGGCAGAACCATTGAACAAAAAAGGGCTATGGTAAAAGAAGTAACAGAAGCTTTGGTGAGAACTATAAACTGTAAGCCGGAAGCGGTAAAAATCATCATCCGTGACACGGAAAAACATAACATTGCGGACGGCGGCGTGTTGAAGTGTGACCAATAATAGTTGGTATTTGTTAGTTGGCAGTTGGTAGTAAATGAAAGAAAATAAATGAAAGAAAAAAGGGGTTGCCTGAAAAAGGCGCCCCTTTCTTTTACTTATGGATAAAAAACAAGACAAAACCGGGGTAAAGGGCAGTGATAAGGGCCAGGGCAGCCACACCCACTGCCCCCCTCTTCCGCTTTTGCTGCCAAAGCCACCAGGCATATGTCAGGGTATAGAGGCTAATTAAGAGAGGTACATTCCATAATAGCAGGTTATACAAAAAATCTCCCATGTTAATCCTCCCCTCCGGAATGTGTAGGTGCTGTTTTGCTCATGAGTCCCGTACGGCGTATAGCAAGCTCCGTTGTTACTTTAACATCAGCCTCGGGATAACGTTTGAGCCAGTTGAATTCCTCCCACTCCTTCCAGGTCCAGAAGTATTTGCGGGTGTATTCGCCAAAGCCGCAAATGTCGCTTTTAAATTCTTGCTGGGTTTTCTTAATCATTTTTAGCGCTTCACTGGATATTAATTTTTCGATGTAGCTCTGTAAACCACCGATTTTATCTGTGGCTTCATAATTGATACCGCTCTGGATACTGAGGATCTCCCCTTCCAGGATCAGTTTTACCTCAATATGGGGTTTATCCTCCGGAAAAGTAACTTTGATGTCGGGACTACGTCCTTTATTAATTTTAATTACAATAATATTATTTTTTTCATCTCTTTGGGGATCAGGAAAAGTAAAAATGGCGCTCCTAAAATTACCTGTAATCATCTGGTGATAGCGGGTCTCGGCGCCGTTGAGAAAACCAACCAGTTTGTCATCCCTAAATACCGCAAGCCCTATTATCTCTATTTTATTTCCCCCTTTACGGGGGATTTCCCCCGGCAGGTAAGCAACTTCGTTCTTAATTATATCTCCATCCCCCGGTTTTTTATTGGTTAGATTCTCTTCCTTTTCTACCCCGACCAGGTTGGTAAAGGGTTGGCTGCCTGGTGATTTGATGTTCTTGTAAAACTCATGGATAATGCTATAAGGTAGGAAGCCTGTAAAAAAGTTGGCCTGCATAAAAGTTTCAAACTGCCGGGAAGGGCTTTTTTCCAATATAGGCTTATTTTTTTCAATAAATTCGCGGGCCTTTCCTTTACTAACCATAAGAAAGGTGGTGCGCCGAATTTCCCGGCTTCTCACCAGGGGATTAATGTATTTAGCCATACCTTCCCGGGCGATGTCTTCGGAAACAATGACTACCTTATTATGGATAAAGGTCAGTTCCCTGCTCACAAAGGCATTGGCCAGTTGGAGAGCACCAAACAGGGAGGCGGCTTCTACGGAGATTATCTCTGTACTCTCCCCCGGTTTTCCTCCGTCCTTGCCGCCAATAGCCTGGGGAATAGCGATCTGGAAGGTAACCTGCACCAGATTGTTCTGCCCTTTATCAATGCCCATGACCAGGATAAAGGCCATCTGGTCGGTTTCCCTGGCCCCCCAGCACCCTGTGGTTAAAAACATAAGCATCATACTGAGCAGAAAACTGAGCAGAAAAAATTTAATTCCCGGACGTAATCTTTTCACTGCTCTCCTCCTTCCCTCGCAGCAGTGCTACCAACCAGACCCCACAGGGAAAAACTAATGTAAATAATGAGCCAAAAAGTATCCGTATTTTTTCTATCTCTACACTCTGGATCACACTGACAGGTGTCAGCGCCAAACTAAAAACAAGGATACAAAGAGCAGGTAAGAGGGGACGATAATAGGGTAATTTCAATGTATCCTGTAAAAGTATTGCTGAGACTAAAATTCCCAGAGACAAACGCAAAAAGGCAATAAAAGTCCAGTACAGGATAAAGAGCGACTCCACCCGCTGGAAGTATCTCCCCAGGAATATGGTACGGCTTAATTGATAAAAAGGAGCAAGAGTTTCTGTGGCCGTGGGGATGGGAAAAACCATGATGTATACAATGACAACAGCAATAAAAATTAGAGCTATAAAAATCAAGCAGAATAAACCCACGTATCTTAACTGCTGAGGTCTGAATGCAAAATACGGCGCAAAATAAGCCAGCAGGAAAATTTCCGTAAAATTAGTAACCCCAAGAATCCCATATTTTAAAATCGGCATTACCCCTTCTCCCAATATAGGTAACAACTGCTTCCAATTCCAGTAAGGATAGAGGGCCAAGAGTACTATGATCACTCCCGCCAGGACAAAAGGAAAAGCTATATGGGAACTGCGGCTCAAGGACTCGAGGCCCAGGTAGGCCCCCACCCAGGCAGGAAGGATAAAAAGAAAAGCCAGGGAAGAAATGGGCGCCTCGGGCAGTGCCGTAAGAATCACGGCTTCACTAAATAATCTTAGGTTTATACTACTGCTCACTGTGGTATAGACAAAAATTATTCCGTTAACACCAAAGCCTAAAACAGGTCCCAGTACCAGTTCATTAACAGTCATAATGGATTTTCCGGGATATCTGGCCAAGAGGGATGAGATAACCAGCCACATAACCACTGCCACGGCTAAATTTACTAGGATGATTAACCAGCCTGCCGTGGAGCCGAATTGTACCATAATCCGTGGATAACCCAAAAATACTTTAGTCCCCAAAAATACGACGGTCATCGCGAATGCTTCACTGTAACCCAATTTAATGGGGTTGTTCATTATTATTCCGCTCCTCCTTCTCCGGCTTCACCCAACCCCGGCTTACCTGGGGCTGCCGCCGCCGGTCCAGGGTATCCAGCACATCCGGCCGCTCTTCCATAGACCACATGGGACCTCGCAGTACCAAATCCGGCCCAGTTTTGGTCCGGGGCCCGATGGGTGACAACATAGGTACACCAAAGGATTTCATACTGCACATAGTGGTTAGCAAGAGAAATAACCCGGCAGAAACACCAAAAAAGCCAAAACCTGCCGCCAGGAGAGTAAAGATAAAGCGTACACCGCGAAAAGCAAAAGAAAGTGAATAATTTGGAATGGCGAAGGAAGCCAGCCCTGTAACGGCTACGACAATTATTAAAATCGGGCTGACAATCCCTGCCTCAACAGCGGCCTGGCCTAAAATTAAAGCTCCCACAATGCCGATGGTGTTTCCGATGACACCTGGGACCCGTACCCCTGCTTCCCGAATCAATTCAAAAGCTAACTCCATCATAATCACTTCCAGAATGGTGGGAAAAGGAACTGTTTCCCGGCCAGTGGCAATAGCCAGGATTAATTCCGTGGGAATCATTTCCTGGTGATAAGTAATGATGGACACATAGATGGAAGGTGTCATGATGGCAATAAATACAGAAACAACTCGTAGTAAACGCACAAAGTTACCGAAGGGCATGCGGAGATAATAGTCTTCCGCACTGTGGAGCAAACTGAAGAGAGTGATGGGAACGATGAGAATATTGGGATTCCCGTCCAGGAAAATAGCAACCTTCCCTTCCACAAGAAAAGCCGCTACCCGATCAGGTCTTTCCGTGCTTAAGACTTGAGGGCTGGGCATCAGGGGTTGGTCTTCAATAAACTGTTCCAAAATGCCCGATTCGGCTACAAAGTCAGTTTTGATAGAGTTAATTCTTCGCTTAACCTCTTTAACCAGTTCAGGATTAGCGATATCCTCAATGTACATGATAGCTACATTGGTCTTATTACGTTCACCAATGGAAAACATTTCGGTAATCAGTTTCTCATTCCGGACAAGTTTCCGTACAAGTCCCGTGTTCGTGCGCAGTGTCTCATTGAAGGCCTCATGGGGTCCCCGGATGACCTGTTCCGTCGCCGGTTTTCCCACTGCACGCCGGTCCCACCCTTTTGTCTCCACCAGCAGGCAATATGGACATCCTTCAATAAAAACGGTCGTACCACCGTAATTGATACTTTCAATTACCTTTTTATATTCATTAGTCACTTCTACCTGATTACCCGGTAGAATATTATCCTTAATATATTCGGCCAGATTATAAGTTTCAATCTTTTCCTCCAGATTGGGGAGAATCATTAAAGGTTTTAAAACAAAATTGTTGATTATTGTTTTATCAGACAACCCTTCCATGAAAACAGCAAAGGCTTTAATAGGGGGTTTTAAAGCAATGATAAATTCACGAAGAATGATATCTTTGTTTTTAGGAAGGGAATAAATTTCTTCGATATAACGTTTGTTTGTCTTTAACTGGGAATCTACCAAGAGATCTTCGGGGGTAATTTTCCTCTTTATATTTTCTTCTGCATCCTTATTATCTTTGTAGGAAGAAAGGCGCTTAACCCGGACCGGTTTTTTATTTGCCCTAATTTCGCTCCTCCCCGATTTTTTGCGGCTCTTATCTTTCCGCCCTTTGCTCTTGTCCTCATTAGTGGTTTTGTCTCCGATCCCATCTTCCACGCCGAGCAAAATAAAACCTTCCCTCTGCCTTTCCGCCCGGAACGTCAGGGTGTTCTTCGCCATTTCCCAGAATTTACCTATAAAACCAGAGGGAGGAATAGGCGCTTTTTCCTTTTTCTTATTCTCCTGCAGCATGATCGGCCTCCTTCCCTTTTTTATTCTGTGATTTCCCTGGTAAAAATATGCTACTGTTAAAAAGCCAAAGAAAGGAGTGCTGCAAGGTAGTACTCCTTTCTTTACCACAGACACAATCACA
Source organism: uncultured Peptococcaceae bacterium (assembly GCA_964637385.1). GTDB lineage: Bacteria > Bacillota > Peptococcia > DRI-13 > DRI-13 > Thermanaerosceptrum. The sequence goes on along the minus strand of CAZWTM010000001.1, from coordinate 19,178 downwards.
GCTTAGATTACAAACTTCCTCGGTCTTAGGTCTTATTGAAAGTCATTTTTTTGCCTGTCACCCTTTTCCACACTAAGCATATTGTATATAGAGACAATCTCCAAGGAGGGTATGGTAATGGCTCATGAAAGATTTACGGATATGATCCTGGAATCCTATTATGCAGAGATGCAGGCTCATCATCACTATATAATGATGGCTCAAATGGCCCCTACGGAAGAAGCCCGGCAAATCATGACGATGAATGCGCATGATGAACATAGCCATGCGCAAGCTTTCGCCGCAATCTTTAAGGAGCTTACCGGAACAGAACCGCCTCATAAAGGAATGCAGATGATGCCTATGCAAGGCACCATGTCTTTTATGGAACATGTCCGCATGCAGCTTTTTGATGAATATGCTGATTTTGAAAAGTACAAAAATATGTATCTTATGACGGACAATCCCCAGTATCGTGACACCCTTTTTGATGCGATGCATGATGAATTACGTCATGCCATGTTACTTACTTATTTACTAGATTAAAAATTAAAAAGGAGGATGAATTATGGTTCATATGACTTTTACTTTACCCGCTTTCTTAACAACAATCGTGGGAGAGCTCATGGAACTCAATATAGTCTATGGTTATATGATTCAAAACGCTCCCACAGAAGAGGCCCGCAGGATGGTGGAAATGAACCGCATGACTGTCCATCATACTATGGAGCAGATGAAGAAACTCTATATGGAAATGGGTGGCAAAGCAATTCCACCGCTTCATGAAGAAGCCCTGGAAGAACCTCACCAGTTCACCAATTTTCTCGATGCAGCCCGCTACGCCTTTAAGGAAGAGCTTCAACTAATTAACTGGTTCAAGGAGTTATATCTCATTGCCGATACCTGTTACCGGGATACCTTTTTTGCTGCCATGGTCAACCATGAAATTAATGCCATGAGATTGCTGTACCTTATTGGGTAAATTAGTTGATAGTTGGCAGTATCCATCTGAACAGAAACTCTATAAAAAAACAAAAAGGGAGTCAAAGCTGTAATACGAGCTTGGACTCCTTTATATTTTTGGATTCAACTGTTTGTAATTTACTCTTAATCTACTAATAACTATCAACTAACAACTACCAACTTACTTGACGCCTACATGCACAGTAACTACTCCCCCGCTTAAGGGGTAATACTTTACTTCCCGTAAGCCCGCCTCTCGAAAGATTTGGGCAAGAGTATCTCTATCAGGGAATTTTTTTAATGATTCCGGCAGCCAGGTATAGGCGGGCAAACGACCAAAAATCTTTTGTCCTTTATCCACAAGACGCCCCAAAAGGGGGATAAAGTGAAAGAAATATAAACGGAATCCTTGCCGGAAAAGAGGCGTGGTGGGCTGGGAAATCTCCAAGCAGATCACTCTTCCTCCTTTTTTACATACCCTGGTCATCTCCTTCACGGCCAGAGGAATATCAGAGACATTCCGTAGGGCAAAACCCGTGGTAATACAGTCAAAGGTTTCAGGGGGGAAAGGCAGGGTGAGAGCATTGCCTTCTATAAACGTAATCCTGGCCGAAGAAAAATTATTTTTAAGTTTTTCCCGGGCAATATTCAGCATCTCGGTAGATAAGTCCAAACCAATGACTTCACCTTCGGGAGTCACTTTTTCTGCCATAAGAAAGGCAAGCTCTCCCGTACCTGTACAGACATCCAGGGCTTTATCCCCGGGTCTAAGGCTGGTCTGGCTCATGACAAACCTCTGCCAGCTTTTCAGGAGTCCCCAGGTCATAATCATATTCATCCGGTCATAGAAAGGAGCGATGGAGTTAAAGAGGTTCTTCACGTACTCCTCTTTGCCTTCAAACTGCTCCCCGAGGTGTTTGTTCATGAGGTCACATCCTAACATAACGACTTTCCGATAGCCGACATCCCATTTCCGACATTAGTAACCAGAGTCCAGTGTCCGGAGTCCGGTAATAAACTGGTCACAGGTCACGTGTCTCCGGTTACTAAAGAGAACCAACTAAAGCAATATATCCAGCAGGGTAAACACTAACAGCTGTATACTAATCAACCCATTTATATTAAAAAAAGCCACGTTGACCCGGCTTAAATCCTGGGGTGAGATGATGGAGTGCTCGTAATGAAGCAGGAGGTTGGTGACGAAGACCCCTGCCAGGTACCACCAGCCCAAATCCAGCAGGAAATACAGGCTAACCAGTAATAATACTACCACCACATGGAACAGTTTGGCTACAAAGAGGGCTTTCTTTAAACCAAAAGTGACCGGTAAAGAATAAAGGCCGTATTGACGATCAAACTCAAGATCCTGAGTAGCGTAAATGATATCAAACCCGGCAATCCAAAAGGCTACCACCAAACCTAAGATAAAGGTCTCCAACTGCATATTTTGGGTGACACCGATCCACCCTCCCATTGGGGCAAACCCGATGGCAATCCCTAAAACAAGATGGCACAGCCAGGTAAAACGTTTGGTATAAGAATACCCGGTTAAAATGGCCATAATGACTGGTAAATAGATGAGATGCCGGGGACTGAGCCGGTAGATGGCATAGATGAGTAAAAGAAAGGACAGCACCACAAAAATCATGACTTCCCTTACGGAAATTAAGCCTCGGGGTAAGTGACGGTTAGCTGTACGGGGATTCTCTTTATCAATATAGCGGTCGATAACCCTGTTCAGACCCATGGCCCCACTGCGGGCTCCGACCATGGCTAGCGTAATCCAAATAAACTGCGGCCAGGTAGGCAGGGCTTTTTTCGCTAATAAAGCCCCCATATAAGCAAAAGGCAAGGCAAAGATGGTGTGTTCAAATTTCACCAGTTCAGCAAAGGTCTTAGCTTTATTTCTTACTAAAGCCATATTCCTGCCATCTCCTCGTCACCAGGTCCTTAATCTCCGGGGACATCACGATATCATCAGGCCATTCCCTGGTGTGTCCCTCACTGGGCCATTTTTTCGTAGCATCGATACCCATCTTGGCACCGTAGTGAGGAAGGGGCGAAGCATGGTCCAGGGCATCCAGGGGTCCTTCCACCACCACTACATCGCGCCTGGCATCAATATTATTAAAGACCTTCCACCATACGGTGGACATATCCTGGACATCAATGTGTTCATCCACCACAATAATCATTTTGGTAAACATCATCTGGCCCATACCCCAGATAGCATGCATCACTTTTTTGGCATGTCCCGGGTAACTTTTTCTGATGGAAATCACGGCACAGTTATGGAACACACCTTCTAAAGGCAAATTCATATCCACAATTTCCGGCAACTGAAGTTTTAATAAAGGCAAGAAGATTCTTTCCGTAGCTTTACCCAGGAAACAATCCTCCATAGGCGGTTTGCCCACTACAGTGGCAGGATAGATGGGTTTAGCCCTGCGGGTCATACAGGTCAGATGAAAAACAGGATATTCATCAGCCAGGGAGTAATAGCCGGTATGGTCGCCAAAAGGTCCCTCCATCCGTCTTTCTTCAGGATCGATATACCCCTCTAACACAAACTCGGCTTCCGCCGGCACCTCAATATCCACAGTTTTACATTTCACCATTTCCACCGGTTCTTTCCGCAGGAAACCGGCAAAAAACATTTCATCGATATCTTTGGGCAGGGGGGCTGTGGCTGCATAAATGGTGGCAGGATCCCCACCAATAGCCACAGCAACCTCCATCTTTCCCTTTTTTTCTTTATACTTGTGATAGTGCCGGGAACCATCCTTATGCAGGTGCCAGTGCATACCCGTGGTCTTACCATCATATACATGCATGCGGTACATGCCGCAGTTGCGCCGGCCCGTCTCCGGGTCTTTCGTAAACACCAGAGGCAGAGTAATAAATCTTCCCCCGTCCTGGGGCCAGCAGTGCAAAATAGGCAAGGTGTTAAGATCAGGATCATGCTCCACTACTTCCTGGCAAGGAGCCTTTTTCACCATTTTGGGCATAAACTTGGTTATTTCCCCAACTTTGGGTAGCGCCAGGAGTTTATCCATGAAGTTTCCCCCTACTACATGAGGCAGGGCTAAATACTCTTCTATACGGGCGCCGATTTCATCAAGATTTTGTACCCCCAAAGCCATTGCCATTCGTTCCATACTGCCGAAGGTATTAATGAGGACAGGATAAGGCGAACCTTTTACCCTGGAAAAATATAAAGCGGGACCAAAGGACTTGGAGATCCTGTCCGTAATTTCTGTAATTTCCAGCACAGGGTCTACCTCTGCCTCAACCTTGTGCAACAATCCCTTTTTCTCTAGTTCCTGCATAAAATCCCGTAAATTACGATATGCCATGGTTTTCACCCCAAAATTATCTAAAGTATCGAAGTAAATATTACTTAATTCATAATACCCTACATGTGTACAGGTGTCTAGAAGTCATGTTCCCAACCCTCTCTCCCCTTTTGCCAAGACTGGTTCTATTCAGTATTGTCAGGAAAATGTTAAATAGTTGAGGGAAGAGCATGACAGAGAAGGTTGGTGGTCTGACCTTTTGGGAAACAAGCACTTCTCCCAATTGTCCTATCATATCACATAAGCAGGAGGTGAAAGAAACCGCTACCTGCGGCTTCAATTATAAGGAGATGAGCATTCATGATGAAATCATGGCAAGGTATCATTCATTATCCTTTGGGAGAAAGAGGCTTAAAACCAAGAAAAACTGGCATAACCATGGTCATTGATAAAGGCTTGGGTCTCAGGGAACTGAAAGACCTCCTGGAAGTAGCTGGGAACTACCTGGATTTTCTCAAACTCGGTTTTGGCACGCCAGCCCTTTACAGTGAAGAATATTTAAAGGCTAAAATTGACCTTTGCCATCAATATGATGTTAAGATCTACCCCGGCGGTACTTTTATGGAAGTATCCCTGGTACAAGGTCGCTACGAAGTCTTTTTAACACGTATTAAAGAACTGGGGTTTAATACCATAGAAATATCCGACGGTACCATTACCCTTGACCCTAAAATACGCCAATATTGTATAAAACGTGCCGTAAGTGAAGGATTAACCGTACTTACAGAATTAGGCAAAAAGGATACTAAGGAAAATCCTGACATTAGTGATTTACTTAAACAAGCAGATCATGACCTTGCGGCAGGGGCCTGGAAACTAATTATGGAAGCCAGGGAAAGTGGCAAGGGTATTGGTATATATGATAAAAATGGTGAAATATTAGAAGACAAATTAGAAGACTTTATCATAGGGATAGGCGATTTAACCTCCATTATTTGGGAAGCACCCCTGAAAAATCAACAAGTGGAGATGATAACCCGTTTTGGCTCAGATGTAAACCTGGGCAATATTCAACCCAATGAACTAATGGCCCTGGAAGCCCTCCGCACCGGACTGCGCGGGGATACCCTGCGCCTTGCTCTTCGCCAGCAAGAGGCAGCCATCGTTGGTAAATAGTTTGGGGGAGGTTTCGTGTGGAAATCGATATCGGTTTTACAGCACAAACAATTACTACCCAACTCATAGAAAATAAACTGGTAGTTATTCTTGATATTTTCCGGGCTACCAGTACAATCACCACAGCCCTGGCCCATGGAGCAGGCGCCGTTTATCCTGTAACTTCCGTGGAGGAAGCCTGCCGTTTAAAGAAAATTTATCCCGAAGCTCTTTTGGGTGGTGAAGAAAACAGTGATAAAATTACGGGCTTTGCCCTGGGTAATTCCCCGCTGGAATATATACCGGATCTAGTAAGCGGACGAAAAATCATCCTTTGTACCACCAATGGCACAAAGGCTATTTGTAACTCTTTGGGTGCAAAGGCTGTCTATATTGGCTCTTTCCTCAACGCTTCAGCTTTGGTAAGAAAAATACTTGATCAGAATCTTGACATATATTTGGCCTGTGCCGGTACGAAAGCTACTTATTCCTTAGAAGATACCTGCTGTGCAGGATATCTCATCAAGCTCCTAAGTCAATGGCTTACGCCCAAATTAAGCGACGCTGCTTTGGGAGCACTGGCCCTCTACCAAACCTATGCAGAAAACCTGCCTTTTCATTTAAGTAAATCCCGGAACGGTCAGGTCCTGCAAGCCAAAGGACGCTGGGCTGACATTGAATACTGCTGCTCAAAAGATGAGTTCTCCCTTGTACCGGTTTACAGGGAAGGGGCCATTGTTTTGCTGAGTTAGCAATCTCATTTACTTTTATATTAGCTTTTCTTTATCTAAAGTCCTGCTTGCTTTGCCAAAAGATCCACCAAACTTTCTAACTCAAGGAAATGACGCCCTGTAGCAGGGTCTGTTAAAACATTAAGGGGTCCTTGTTTTTCCCTTTCAGCCTGCTCATTACGATAATAAAATTCTACCTTAACCTTATATTCCTTACAGTCCCTATTCTCTCTAGTTCCAACAAGTTCTAGTTTTTCCAGGGCAACAGATGAAATCTCCTGTACAAGTTTATGAGAAGCAGCGTTGATATCATCACCTTTTGCCGACAACAGTCCTAAGGATAGAAGTCTCTCATCCCCCTGATCCAAGGCCGTCAAAACAAGGTTGATGATTTGTTCAGCACTGGCATTATTAAATAAGTATTCCGGCCTGCCGGCTGCTTTCCAGACCATCATCTGATGAGCCAAATCCACTTTCCCGCTTTTATGGACACGGCTTTGTAAAAAATGCATACAGAAGTGCCCCCGGAAATCATTCCCCTGGATCCTACCGCTGCCGTGGGGCATACCGTTGATGGAGGCCGCAATTTTACGCCCCCCTATCTCCATCACCACAGCCCGGCGTTTCCAGGACCAGCGTCCCTGGTACACTTCTTTTAAAACTTGAGTATCCCGGGCCGTGAGAGGCTGGACATCAGCATGATAAGTCCCTCCTCTCCGCTCTACTTGAAAACTTTTGCCCGTTTCAACATCAGTAATAACAGCAAGGGTATAGCGGGGGAAAATTATCTTTACTTCATCCCAGGCCAAAGGCGCTCCGAAAGTGGTAGATTGATGGAGTTCTTTTATTTTTCTGTGCAAATACTCCTGTAATTCAGGTGTGGTTACCAATCCTTCTCCCGTTGCTTCTACAAGTAATAACGAAGGATCATCTAAATAAAAATTGCTTACCTTCTTATTTCTAGTTAAGGTCAATTTATACCGGCAAATTTTAAGGGTAAGCTCTTTTTGCGGTGAAGCTTTTTCAACTTCCTTTAAGAAAAAAGTGATATCCTCTTTTCCCCTCACCGTTAAACTCCCCGGGAATTCTAAAGAATTTAATGTTATCATCCAATCCCTCTGCTCCCAGTCAAACCACACCCACGTTCCTTTTATAAGTATAACTAAAATTAATAGCGATAAAATCCACCTGACCATGTCATTCACCATACTTCCTGCTCTTTCTTAATAACTATGAAAAAAAGCAAGAATTAATGAGAGTTACAGATTCCCCGATAACAGGCAATATTTGATAAATTTATTTAATTTGCTTTTTAAATATAGTAAAATATGATATAGATACCATAAAATCCCGTTCCAGTGAACGGGATTTTTCTGTAAAAACAAGCAACCATAAACGAGGTGTTATGATGAAACCTATTCTGCTTCTCGCCCCCAACAAAGAGATGGCTGTACTGGCTGAGAAAGTAACGGCAGGCGCCCATGATGTAGAAGTACGATTAGGTTTATTAGACCAGGCTGTAAAAATAGCCCGAGAGGCTGAAGGGCTGGGTGTGGAAGCCATCATCTCCAGGGGAGGGACAGCCTTAGCTATCCAACGGGCTAACCTCACAGCGCCTGTGGTAGAAATCCCCGTTTCGCCCTACGATATGTTAAATGCCCTGCATCGCGCCAAAAAATTCGGCAAAAACGTGGCCGTGATCGGTTTTGATAATATTATCCGGGGTGTGGAAAATCTGGGCCCCATTCTTGATATTAATATCAAAATTTATCATATAAACAATGAGGAAGAAGCAACTCACTGCCTGGAAGATGCCTTAAAGTCGGGAATTGATGTGCTGTTAGGCGGAACCATAGCCGAAGACCTGGCCATCAAGCATGGCATCCCTACTGTATTGTTGGAAACCGGAGCCAATGCCATCGAGTTTAGTGTTAATGAGGCCAGGAAAATTGTGGCGGTCAGGCGTAAAGAAAAGGAAAAAACGGAGCAGTTTAAAGCCATCCTTCATTATATTAGTGAAGGGGTCATCGCCGTAGATGAGAATGGCCGCGTCACCACATTTAACCCTGCTGCTGAAAGAATCACCGGTATTAAACAAGCGGATATTTTAGGTAAAGTCATTACCAGGGTCATAGAAAACAGTAAATTAATCGAAGTGATGAAACAGGGAAAACCTGAATTAGGCCAATTGCAGACCTTTGGTTCTACTTTAGGTTTAACTAACCGGGTACCAATTATTATTAAGGGAAAGACTGTGGGCGCGGTAGCCACCTTTGAAGACGTTACAAAAATACAGGAATATGAGGAAAAAATACGTTCCACCTTACGGGCGAAAGGACATATTGCCAAGTATTCCTTTTCTGATATTTTAGGCCGGAGTAAGCCTTTACTTGAAGTAAAGGAAAAAGCTTTGAAATACGCTAAGGTAGATAGCACCATTCTCATCACGGGAGAAAGCGGCACCGGAAAAGAGATGTTCGCTCAAAGCATTCATACAGCCAGCCGCCGTAATAAAGGCCCCTTTGTGGCTGTCAACTGCGCGGCTATACCCGAAAATTTATTGGAAAGTGAGCTTTTTGGTTATGAAGGCGGCGCCTTTACCGGGGCCCTAAAAGAAGGTAAAAAAGGGCTCTTTACCCAGGCCCATGGCGGCACCATATTTTTGGATGAAGTGGGAGAAATCTCTTTTGACCTGCAAGCTCGCCTGCTCAGGGTTTTGCAGGAACGGGAAGTGCGGCCTCTAGGGTCTGATAAGGTCATACCCATTGATGTTCGGGTTATTGCGGCCACCAATAAAAACCTGTTGGAAGAAGTAAATGCTGGTCGTTTTCGCCGCGACCTCTATTATCGTTTAAATATTCTAAATCTACGTATCCCGACCCTCCGGGAGCGTAAAGCAGATATTGGTTTACTCTGCCATGAATTTATCAAAAAAGCTTCCTTCAAGCTCCTCAAAGAACTAAAGTTTTCCAATGAAGCACTGAATGAGCTAATCAATTATTCCTGGCCAGGTAATATCAGGGAATTGGAAAATGTCATGGAGCGCCTGGCTGTTTTATGCGAAACAACGGTTACCAAAGCGCAGGTCCTAGAAATTCTAGAAGATCCCTGTAATACTATTCCCCCAAAGGGTAAATCACTTAAGGAGATTGAAGAAGACATCATTTTGCAAACCTTGGAAGAATGCCAGGGTAACCGGACACTTACGGCCAAAAAATTAGGTATTAGCAGAACTCAATTATGGCGATTTATGAAAAAGCATTGAGAAGATCCCGCGTTACAACTTGTAACAGAAAGCGTTACAAAATGTAACGTTTTTTTATTTCAACTGTTATTGTGAACCAGGGCTAAAGGCTATGTTGCCTATCAATCTGAAGCGTTTGCAAACCTGTTATATTTTGGCATACCTTTTGCATGTACAAATACTTGTCAATAATTCGTGATCAATGTTTTAGGAAAGGAGGGTAGTTTTCCTAAATTTTTTCAATATTTAAGATAAAATGGGGAGGTTTTATAATGAAGAAATTTCTTGTTTGGACTCTTATTGTTTTATTCGTATTCAGCCTGGCCGGCTGTTCTTCCGGTCAAAAGGCTCCCGAAAAACCTAAAGAAGGGGAAAAGTATGTTCTAAAATTAGGTCACGTGGCCAACCCTGCCAACCCCTATGCCCAGGCTGCTGAACGCCTGGCCCAGCTTGTAAAGGAAAGAACCAACGGTAATGTTGAAATTCAAGTTTTCCCTTCCAGTCAATTGGGTGATCAAAGAGACTTGTTAGAAGGATTACAGCTAGGTACAGTTGATGCCACTATTACTTCATCGGCTGTATTAGCCCAGTTCGCCCCGAAAGCACAGGTTATTGATTTGCCTTATCTCTTCAGAGATAAGGAGCATGTTTACAAAGTAGTTGACGGTCCTCTGGCCCAGGAGATTTTTGCAGGACTGGATAAAGTAGGTATGGTCTACATGAGTACCTGGGAAAACGGGTTCCGTCATTTAACCAACTCCAAACACCCCATCACCAAACCCGAAGATATGAAGGGCCTGAAAATCCGGGTCATGGAAAACAAGGTTTACATTGAAATGATGAAAGCTTTAGGTGCTAATCCCACCCCCATGGCCATGGGTGAAGTATTTACCGCTCTCCAGCAAAAGACTGTAGATGCCCAGGAAAACCCCATCTCCCAAATTTATGCCTCTCGTTTCTACGAAGTACAAAAATATCTTACCTTAGATGGCCACACTTATTCCCCTTCCGTTGTGGTGTTTAGTAAAAAGACCATTGACAAATTGCCGAAAGAATATGTGGACATCATTAAAAAGACTGCCGAGGAAGTACGTGATTGGGAAAGAAAGAAAATGGCCGATGACGAAGCTATGATGCTGGATACCTGTAAGAAAAACGGCATGGAGGTTATTGAATTGACCCCGGAACAGAAAAAAGCTTTCGCTGATGCCATGAAGCCGGTGTGGGCCCAGTTTGAAAATGTGGTAGGTAAAGACCTCATTGAAAAAATCCTTGCTACTAAATAACAATCGCTAAATAAACTTGAGGCAGGGCAAACCTGCCTCAAGCCTCAATTAAATTAAAGGAGGGAAAGGAATGGAAACTTATCGCAAAATTACTAATGGGCTAGATAAGATAGTGACCTGGATTTGTATCCTCCTCTTCTCTATCATGGTTTTTGCCGCAGGGGCACAAATCCTGGCCCGTTACGTCATTGGCAATTCCCTGGAATGGTCGGAAGAATTAGCCCGTTATATGTTTATCTGGTCTGTCCTCTTAGGCTCCAGCATGGTTGCCAAGAGAAGGGGACATGTGGGTGTAGAGATTGTCATGATGTCCCTCCCGGAAAAAATCAGAAATTATGCCACAGTCCTTGCCGATGTACTAAGTATGGTTTTCTATGGAATTATTATTGTTAAAGGGGTAGAAGTTTCCCAAGTTACCATGATGCAATTTTCGCCGGCAAATGAAATTAGAATGGGGTTAGTTTATGCCTCCATACCTGTAAGCGGTATCATTATGATGGTTTATACCATCGAACACCTGATCGAAGATCTCAAAAAACTTTCCGCCACTCCAACCTCTGCCTCTCTGGCACAAGGAGGTAAATAAACTATGATTGGTTTTGTCTTATTCGGCGCACTGGCCCTCTTCTTAGTTTTAAATGTTCCCATTGCCGTAGCCCTGGGCCTGGCCACCACCACCTCTATTCTTTATGATGACCGCCTGCCCATGACACTGATTGTACAACGTATCTTTGTCTCCAACGACTCTTTCCCACTCCTGGCTATTCCTTTCTTCATGCTGGCCGGTTCCGTAATGTCTTCGGGGGGTGTCTCCACCCGCCTGGTGGCCTTTGCCAACTCCCTGGTAGGCTGGCTCACAGGAGGATTAGCCATGGTGGTCACCCTCACCTCTATGTTTTTTGCCGCCATTTCAGGTTCTTCAGCCGCTACCTGCGCCGCGATAGGTTCTACCATGATTCCCGCCATGAAAGAAAAGGGCTATGATAAAGAATTTTCAGCAGCTGTAATCGCCGCCTCCGGTACTACCGGCATCGTTATTCCTCCCAGTGTTACCATGGTGGTCTACGGCGTTATTGCCGGTGTTTCTATCGGTGACCTTTTTATAGGGGGCGTTGGCCCCGGTGTTTTGATGGGATTATCCATGATGCTCCTTATCTATTTCATGGCCAAAAAACGGGGCTATGTAGGGGAGAAGCGTGCCAATGCCAAGCAAATTATTACCACCTTCAAGGACAGTATCTGGGGTCTTTTAATGCCGGTCATTATTCTGGGGGGTATTTACGGCGGGATTTTTACGCCCACTGAAGCAGCAGCAGTAGCTGCCATTTATGGGCTTGTAGTAGGTCTCTTCATTTACAAAGAATTAAAGCTTAAAGACTTGCCTCAAATTATTACCTCTGCCATTATCTCCACCGCGGTCGTCATGTTCATTATGGATGCGGCTGGGCTTTTCAGCTGGATAATTACCTCAAACCGCATTCCCCAAAACTTGGCAGCCTATTTCCTGGAAGTGACAAAGAATCCTAACATAATCATGCTCTTCATCAACATCCTTCTCCTCATTGTAGGAACTTTCTTAAACGCTTCCGCTGCCGTTATCATTCTCGCTCCCATTCTGGTACCTGTTATTACCAGCGTGGGAATTGACCCTGTCTTCTTTGGGGTGGTAATGACAGTTAACATGGCTATCGGTACCATCACTCCACCCGTAGGCGTGGACCTCTTTGTAGCGCAAACAGTCTCAGGAGTATCCCTGGAACGTATCACAAAGTTAATTTGGCCCTTTATGTTAATTTTAATTGTCGACTTGCTGCTTATCACTTATATTCCGCAAATAGTAATGTTCTTGCCTAATCTGATGAAATAACCCGCTATATTTGTTAATATGGAAAATGAAAATTTAGTCTTAGGAGGGTTAACATGTCTGAAGTAACTACGATAAAGCTGAAATATGGGAATGATTACCATACAATCTCTGTCCCCACGAAAAATATTATGGATATTATTATCCCGGAAGACCTGCCCGGTGTACCTGATCAAATGGAAGAAGTCAGACGTGCTTTACGTGAACCCATAGAATCAGCCCCCCTCTCCGTCCTGGCCAAAGGTAAAGAAAATGTGGTGATTCTCTGCAGTGACATCACCAGACCCTCACCGAGCCACTTATTGGTACCTCCTATCCTGGAAGAGCTCAACGCCGCAGGGGTGACAGATGACAAGATTACTGTCGTGTTCGGTTTAGGCTATCACCGGCCCCATACTGAGGAAGAAAAGAAAAAGCTGGTAGGGGAAGAAGTCTATCGCCGGGTAAAATGCATAGACCATGACCGTAATAATTGTGTTTATCTGGGCCAGTCTTCCCGGGGTACACCCATCTGGGTTTTCGAACCAGTAGCCAAGGCTGACCTGATTATCGGTACTGCTAACCTGGAATTTCACTACAAGGCCGGTTACAGCGGTGGGGACAAAGCCTTGATGCCCGGTGTCTGTAGTAAAGAAACAATCCAGGCTAACCATGTGATGATGATTCGTCCCGGAACCATGCCGGGCAAAGCTGATGGTAATCCCATGCGGGAAGATATTGAAGAAATCGGCAGAATTGCCGGTGTGAAGTTTATTGTGAACCCCGTTCTTAACTCCAATAAAGAAATAGTGAAATGTGTGGCAGGTCATCCTGTCAAGGCTCACCGCGAAGGCTGCAAATATATCGATATGATGTATAAACGTCCTATCCCGGAAAAGGCGGACATCGTCATCTGCTGCCCGGGCGGGCATCCCAAAGACATCAACCTCTACCAGGCCCAAAAGGGTTTTGAAAATGCCAGTTATGCCGTAAAAGACGGCGGTATCATCATCCTTTTTGCCAAATGCGGTGAAATGCTGGGAGAAAAGACCTTCGAAGACTGGATGTTTAGAGCCACTTCTGTTGATGACCCCGTTAACTGGATTCAGGAAGAGTTCGTCCTGGGAGCCCACAAGGCTGTGGTTATCTGTCTGGTCCTACAGAAAAAGAAGGCCTATCTCATCTCTGACATTCCCGATGACATCACCAGGAAGTGTTTCTTTGAACCTGCAAAGTCCGTAGAAGAAGCGCTGGAGAAAGCTTTGGCAGAAATGGGACCTGAAGCTAAAATCCTGGTAATGCCCTATGCCAACTCGACCTTACCCTTCGTGGAAGAATAGGAGGAGAAACAATGCACGCCATAGAAAAAATCCTAGCCAGAGCTTCCGGAAAAGATACAGTAACCACTGGTGAAATTGTCAAAGCCAAGGTTGACTTTGCCGAAGTTAATGACCTGTATCTGCAAACCATCTACTCCTTTTATGAGATGGGCGGCAAAAAAGTCTGGGATAAGGACAAATTATGTTTTGTCTTTGACCACTATGCCCCGGCCCCTACCATCAAATCAGCCCAGATTCACAAAGAAATGCGCCAGTTTGTCCAGGAACAGGGGTTAACCCATCATTTCGATATCAATACGGGAGTTTGTCATCAGGTCATGCCGGAAGCAGGCGTAGTCTGGCCTGGAATGATTCTGGTGGCTACCGATTCCCATACCACAACCCACGGGGCTTTCGGAGCTTTTGGCACAGGTGTGGGAGCTACCGATATGGCCACCATTATGATTTCGGGTGAACTCTGGTTCAGAGTGCCGGAAATTATTAAGATTGAAATTAATGGCCAATTGCCAGAGGGCGTCATGGCCAAGGATGTCATCCTCTATATTTTAGGTAAACTGGGCGCCGATGCTGCTGTCTACAAAGCCATTGAATTCTGTGGCAGCTATGTGGAAAACCTTGGTGTTGCAGAAAGAATGGTTATCTGTAACATGGCGGTAGAAATGGGTGCCAAAACAGCATATATGGTGCCAAATCAACAGGTCCTGGAGTATGTAAAAGCTAGAACTAATCGTCCTTTCGATATCTTAGAAACCGATCCGGATTATAAATATGCCGAAAGTTATGTCTTTGATATAAGTCAACTATCACCCCAAGTGGCCCTACCCCATAGCGTGGACAATGTTGTCCCCATTGAAGAAGCCCCTTCCGTAAAAGTAGACCAGGCCTTTATTGGAGCCTGCACCGGGGGACGTGTGGAGGACATTAAAGCGGCAGCCGATCTTTTAAGGGACAAAAAAATCCATCCCCATACCAGGCTGGTGGTCATTCCCGCCTCCAATGAGGTTTTCCTGGAAGCAAACAAATTGGGTTATGTGGAGGACCTGATCAAAGCAGGGGCTACTTTTTCTACACCCGGCTGCGGCCCTTGCTTAGGTGCCCATGAAGGCGTTCTGGCCTCCGGTGAGGTTTGTGTAACCGCTTCTAATCGTAACTTTCCCGGGCGGATGGGCAGTACAGGCGCTTCTGTCTACCTGGCTTCTCCTGCTACCGCTGCTGCCGCTGCCCTTACGGGTCGCCTGGTTGACCCAAGAACTATTAACAAGGGGGGTAGAATAAATGCATAACATTACAGGAAAAGCCTTTGTCTTTGGCCATAACATCGATACAGACCAGATTTATCCCGGCCGCTACCTGGAACTGGTAGACCCCCAAGAAATCGCTTCCCACTGTATGGAAGGTGCGGACCCTACCTTCGTGCAAAGATTCAGCCCAGGTGATATTATCGTAGCAGGTCGTAATTTTGGTTGCGGTTCCAGCCGGGAGCATGCCGCTATAACTTTACTCCATGCCGGAGTAGGAGCCGTCGTAGCCGAATCCTTTGCCCGTATCTTTTATCGCAATGCCATTAATTTAGGAATTACTGTTTTGGTATGTCCGGGAATTACCAAAGAGGTAAATGAAGGAGATATTCTGGAAGTAAATCTGGGCGAGGGCTTGGTAATCAATAAGACTACGGGTAAAACAATTACAGGCGAAAAACTTTCCGATTACGCCCTGGAAATTCTCGCCCATGGCGGAATCAAACCCCTCTTTCGCAAAATAACCGCACAGATGGAATAAGGTAAGGCATAAGAAATCCCGTTCTAGCGAACGGGATTTCTTAATATACCAATGCCTTCTATTTCGATTTCGCAAACATCTCCAGGTTTGATGGGACCTACCCCCTCTGGAGTACCTGTAAGAATTACATCTCCAGGCTTTAGCGTCATGTACTGGGAAACAAAACTCACTAAATAAGCAACATTTTTAATTAAATGATGGGTATTACTATTTTGCTTCATCTCACCATTGACCCGCGCCTGAATCTGTAGGTTATCCGGATTCAAACCAGTAACAATGTAAGGTCCTAATGGTTTAAAGGTGGGAAAAGACTTGGCTCTGGTCCACTGGCCATCTTTTTTCTGCAGAGTCCTGTCGGAAACATCGTTGCCACATGTATATCCTAAAATATAATCATAAGCATTTTCCGGGAGTATCTTCTTAGCCTCTTTACCAATCACTACCGTTAATTCTGCCTCATGATGAATCTCGTGGTCGCTAAAGGGTAGTTCGATTACGTCTTCAGGTCCGATGACTGCTGTGGGAGAAACCATAAAGGTTACCGGTTCCTCGGGAATAGGCATATCCTTTCGCATTTCACTAATATGGGATAAATAATTGAATCCCACACAAACCATTTTTCCCGGGTCTATGGGAGCCAGCAATTTTACCTGGCTTAATTCAAAAGCTTTTGCTGTAACCTGATATTGAGCAAAAATATCGCCTTCAATAACAAAAACTTTAGAACCTTCCACTTGTCCATAATAAATGGTATCCTGATGCTGAAAACGTGCCAGCTTCATATGTCTTCTGTCCTCTCCTTCCATTATGTCTTAAGAATATTCTACCAGCTTGTCATACCGTTTGACTATTGATTTCTTAACTATTTGTTGCAATTCTGTACTATGCCTTTCTAAAAATGGAATAGAGCATGATGAAATTGTATAATTAAGTTATGAAATTAGAAAAAGTTTATACACCATCCAATATCGACAGCTGCATTGACGATACTGCTGAAAGGAGCAATCCCTTGCCATCAATACAAAACGATAAACTTAAGGCTATACTGAAAATATTGCTGGTAGTTTTCTTTTCCGTGTCCATGCTTTTTTCCCTTCGTTATATTAACCTTCCCCAACTGGTATCCTTTTTACAGCAGTACCGACCGTGGGCCTTTTTTATCAGCATAGGTCTTAATATTCTTATCAGTGTCTCTGGCCTACTTCCTTCCGTCTTTCTTTCAGGCGCCAACGCCCTGGTTTTTGGCCTTTTTTGGGGCGGTGTTGTTTCCTGGCTGGGCGAGGTTACAGGCGCCGGCCTCTCCTTCCTGTTTTACCGTTATTTTGTGGATTCCTCTCTGCATGTACTGGCAGAGCAAACTACACTTTACCGGTTTTTGCAAAACTTTACCCCAGCTAATGGTTTTAAAGCCGTTATGGTGGCCCGCCTGCTGCCTTTAGTTCCTTCCGGGCTGGTAAATTTACTGGCGGCCCTGACCAGGATACCCTTAACAACCTTCGTAGCCGCAACGGCTTTAGGAAAAATCCCTTCCTTAGTGTTTGAAACCTTTGTGGGTCATGACCTTCTCCTCTGGCAAACCTACTGGCCGCGTCTCCTTGTCCTGCTCTTTCTTTCCGCCCTTGTCTATATTGCCTTTAGGTATATCTCCCAAAAATATTAATTTTTCTCCAAGTTGTCCTCTCATTGCATACTTTTTATGATTAAGATATAGTTTTCATAAGAGAGAGTATAAGGGGGATACCCATGTATATAGACCGAGCCCGTTCCTGGACATATAAAGATATAGAAAAGATTGTTTCCAGCAACACGACGGAATATAAAAACCTGGAATTCAAAAGCCTGGGGGCTTTGGTTCCCGAAGCCAAGGATGAAATAAGTAAGGATGTCTCCAGTTTCGCCAACTCTGCTGGAGGCATCATCATTTATGGTATCAAGGAAGTAAAAGAAGGTCCTACTATCCGCCTAGAGTTGGAAGAAGGCTTAGACCCTAATGGCCCCATAAACAAAGAATGGCTGGAAAACATTATTGTTTCGCGGATCAGCCCCAGGATAGAAGGTTTATATATTAACCCTATCAAACTTCCTAATGACAAATACATCCTGGTTGTGGTTATCCCGCAAAGTACAACGGCTCATATGGCCGGTAATAACCGCTATTATAAACGTCATAACTTTAAATCAGAACCCATGGAAGATTATGAAGTACGAGACGTGATGAATCGCCTGGATAAACCCCGGCTCTTTCCCGTTTTCACGACCCCCAAACAAGTGGAAAAAGACGGCATCTATAAGTTACAAATCGTCATTAGAAATATAGGGGAAACCTTTGTCCGGCATTTTGCCGTACGTCTTTGCATCCCTGAAGTAATTATCAAACCCGGTGATTTCAGAGGGGGCCGAAAAATTCAACTGGACGGCCTCTGGTATAGAGAATTTATTAAGCAGTCTAACCCCAACCAGTATATTTTCCCCGGATTTCGTACTTTCCTGGACCCTAAATTCCTCCCATCCCTGGATGCACAGGCCACCAAAAACAATCAACACCTTTTCCTCTACTGGACACTCTACACAGACAAAAGCGGTCCCCAGGACGGGAGAACTCCTTTTGAAGTAATTATCAGGAACCGGCTCCACATGGATTCAGAGGATTAGAGGTGGTACCGTGGACCTTTTCAGGGATTTCCAAACAACCAGCAGCAGTGTGACAAGCCAGGTAGTGGACTATATACGCAACTTAATCCTGGAAAATAAATTAAGCCCTGGGGAAAAACTCCCGCCCGAAAGGGAAATGGCTCAGCTTCTTAATGTCTCTCGCAACACCATCCGGGAGGCCTACAAAATCCTAGCTGCATACCGGATGATTGCCATCCGCCATGGCCAGGGCGTATTCGTCAGTGATGATTTTGAAAACACAGCCCTGAACTTGCTGGAGCTTCAGCTTACCAACGGCCGGACCTTTGAACTTTACGAAATCCGCACCATCATCGAACCCCAGGCCTGTATGTGGGCCGCGGAAAGGGCCGATGAAGAAATGCTCAACGCTCTGGAACAAAATATTAAAGAAACGGAATACCAGATGAAAAATAAACTGGATCCGAATATGTACGCCGAAAAAGATCGTGAGTTTCACATGCTGATAGCACAAGCCGCCGGTAACGAAGTCTTGATTCGCATCATGACTGTAATTGTGGAAATGTTGAATGAGGCAGTAAAAAATACTTATGCCCGCCCCGGCAGAATACCCGTTTCCCTGGAGGAACATAAGACAATAGCCCAGGCCATCATAGGGAATGTTCCGGAGGAAGCCCATGCCGCCATGCTAAAGCACCTCCATAATTCCTTCCGTATTGTGACAGACGCCAAAGACAAATAAGAGGAGCGCTCGCTCCTCTTATTTGTGTTAAATTAATGTTAATTAGTTGAGGTCCCTGGCACCTCAACTAATTAACATTCCCCCGTATCTTCTTTATCTCTTCTATTAACTTACTAAGAATTGTCTTCGCATCGCCTACAATACGGATATCCGATACCTCAAAAATAGGCGCCTTGGGGTCCTTATTGA